>JAPLHG010000112.1:0-23763 GCA_026389745.1 Chloroflexota bacterium
GATTCGCCGGCAATTCTGCGACAGGCTCGGTTCTCTTCTGGGGACTAAGACAAAAATACCTTGTTTCACCGCCATTTCCACTCAAAGAGAAATACATCACCAATGGCTATGATGTCGAACCACTGCGTTCCCTGCTGACACAAGACTTTGCGGTTGGTATTATCCTAGTGAGATTAGGCTCATACTCAATTGGGATTTGCCGTGGTGAGCAACTCCTGACCGGTAAAACAGGCACAGGACTAGTACACAGTCGTCACCGTCAGGGTGGCTCTTCATCCGCTCGGTTCCAACGGCGCAGGGAAGACCAGACTCACCACTTTCTGGAAAGAGTGGGAGAACACATCAAAGAGAAGCTTGAGCCTTACGCAAAAACACTGGACTATCTGATTTATGGTGGTGCCAGAACAACCATCCTCCAACTGAAGAAACAGTGCCCTTTTCTTCAGCAGTTTGATGGCCGATTGTTACTGCCATTGCTTGACATTCCGGACCCGCGCCTCAATATTCTGGAGAAAGCCGTCACTGACATCTGGTCAAGCAAAGTAATTGAGTGGCAAGATGATGAGACCCATCCCATACTAGAAACTTAGATATTAGAACGAATTAGAAAAGTCTGATTACTTGCGCCCCTTTTCTTCCCCGCACTCCAACGGTTCACCCTTCGGCACAAAAGGTTTTGACATCTTCCATCACATCGGGATGCTACCAGTTAGATTTACTGATGGAACGGGGAAAGGATAGCAGAAACAAAAGGCTATTTATTGCCGCCGTCTTTTGGTCTGACAATCAGTACAGGCACGCTAGAACCACGAAGGACTGCATCCGCCACACTTCCCATCATGGCTCGTTTGAACCGACCTCTTCCATGGCTCATCATCACAATGAGCGAAACCTGTTGGGCAACGACTAGCTCCATGATAGACTTTGCCGGAGTGCCGGCCGTAACCTGGTAAGAAGCCTTAACATCCTGCGCCTTAAGAGACTGAACCCAGTTCATCAGGTATCGCTTAGCATGAGCGGCATTGTCCACATCTTTCATCCGTGCTTCCTGCGCAATGATATCAGTAGCGACGGTGCCTTCCATACCAGTAGTCTGCGGCATAATGGTTAAACCAGAGGGAGAAATAACCCGAACCAAAATCACTTCAGAATCAAACCGTTTCCCGATTTCAACAGCGTATGGAAGTGCCTGTGCACTCAATCTTGAGCCATCCAGAGGAACGACAATACGTTCAAACACGACTATACTCCTGTAACCGATATTCAGCCAACGCCATATTATGCAAGAGAATGGAGCTTGGTGTCAAGATAGTAAAAACTGTGGTATATTTAACCTATGCCTGAAGAGCCACTGAATTCAATCTCAATTACCGATAGTCTTAATACCCGTTTTATCGGGCAAAAAACTCTTTATTACCCCAGCCTGACTTCCACGATGGATATCGCCCGCCAGCAGGCTGCGCAGAAAGCCCCTGAAGGCACGGCTGTGATTGCCGACCGACAGACCACCGGGAGGGGGCGTCTAAAACGCAACTGGGTTTCACCGGAAGGTAATATTGCAGTGTCAATCATTCTCTATCCTGCCAGAGCATACCTGCACTCTCTCACGATTTTAGCATCGCTGGCAGTATTTCATAGTATTGAAACAACTACAGGGCTGAAGTGCCAGTTAAAATGGCCCAACGATGTACTCATCAAAGGCAAAAAGGTCTGCGGCATCCTGCTCGAGAGCCAGTCAAAAACAGATAACGTGGATTACGCAACCATCGGCATTGGCATCAATGTCAATATGAGGCTGGGAGATTACCCTGAAATCGCGTCAATCGCCACCAGTCTTGCCGCTGAACTGGGAAAAGAAGTCTCACGGTTAACTCTGATACGCAATTTATTTGTCGAAACAGAAAGGTTATATCTGAAATTGCAATCCGGCGAATCCCTCTTACCGGAATGGCGAGAGCATCTGATAACTCTAGGCAAAAACGTCCGTGTTCGTTCAGGGGAAGATGGTTTTGAAGGCATTGCCGAATCTGTGGCTGAGGATGGAAGTCTGCTATTGCGTTGTCCCGATGGCTGTCTGATGAAATTTATGGCCGGTGATGTTACCCTGAGATATTAAATAGGGGGGGGGAAGCTCCTCAGAGAAGGACTCCCCCCCCCCCCTATTTAAAACTGTAACTTTTAACTAGCTTTGCTTGTCTTTGGGAAGGAATGCTTTAAGGAATTCCATCGGGAACGGAAAGATGATGGTGCTATTCTTGTCAGCCGCTATCTCAGTGAGGGTCTGCAAATAACGTAGTTGCAGCGTGGCGGTTTCGCTACCGATGATTTTGGCAGCTTCCGCCAGTTTCTGTGACGCCTGGAACTCACCATCGGCATGAATAACCTTAGCCCGTCGCTCTCTTTCCGCCTCTGCCTGCGCCGCCATAGAGCGCCTCATCCCCTCAGGCAGTTCGACATCCTTGATTTCTACGGTGCTGACCTTGATGCCCCACGGGTCAGTATGCTCATCAATGATTTTCTGCAACATCTGGTTGAGCTTTTCCCTCTGCGCCAGCAGTTCATCCAGTTCCGATTGTCCCAGCACATTACGCAGGGTTGTCTGGGCTATCTGTGAGGTCGCAAACATAAAATTGGCAACCTTGATGATGGAATCAACCGGGTTGACAACACGGAAATACACCACCGCACTTACACGAACGGTAACATTATCCCGGGTGATGACATCCTGTGATGGCACATCCATCGTAACAACACGCAGGTCAACCTTCTGCGTCCGGTCAAATCCTAATGGTAAGACCAGTAGAAATCCCGGTCCCCTTGCTCCAACCAGACGACCCAATCGGAAAACGATTACCCGCTCATATTCTTTAACCACTCTGACTGCAGAAGAAATGATAATGATAACTACAAGAGCGATAATTCCATAGATCATGGGGTTCATTTACTTACCTCCTTACTTTTTCGTAACGAATAACTTCAGACCTTCAATCCTTCTGATAACTACGGCCTCACCAGCCTCAATACGACCCTCCTCGGATGCTGCCGCCCAGAGTTCACCTTTGAAGAAGACCGTTCCTTCCGGGTTTAGAGTGATTTTTACTGTTGCCGTCCCACCCACCAACTCCTCAATGCCGGTAATCGATTTAAGATGGTGAGTCCTGACAACCCGACTAATTATAAAGGCAAAGAGAGCGCCGATGCAAACGGCAACAATGACAATTAACCATACATCTATACGAAACAATGGCCCTCCTTTGAAAAGTATTAGTCCGCCAACTATCATAGAGGCAATCCCTCCTGCCGTCAATGCTCCGAAGCTGGCAGGGGTCAATGCTTCAACAACAAACAAAGCAAAGGCCAGCACCATCAAAAGGATACCAGCGATATTAACCGGCAAATTCCCTAGGGCAAAAAATGAGAAAATGAGGCTGATGCTACCTACCACACCGGGAAAGATGAGGCCGGGATTGCTGATTTCCACAAAAAGACCCAATGATGCCAATCCCATTAGTGTGAAGACGATATTAGGGTCGCTGATGGCAAGTAAAAACTCTTCTGTCCATGTCATCTTCAGATAGTCAACGACGACTGATCCCGTATTGAGAGTTACTTTTGCACCATTCGTCAAGGTTATTTCTCTACCGTTAATTTGAGCGAGCAAGGAGTTTAGGTCAGGAGCAACAACATCAACTACATTTAATTTCAGGGCTTCCGTCTCAGTAGCGGAGACCGCTTCCCTGACGGCTTGTTCTGCCCAATCGGCATTCCGACCGTGCGCCCCTGCCAAGCTTCTGATGTAAGCAGCGGCGTCATTAAACACCTTTTCCTTCATTGTATCGGAAACATCTTGTTCACCTGAGGAGCTAAGAGATACCGGACTGGCAGCACCGATAGCTGTGTTAGGGGACATTACGGCAATATGCGCCGATTCCGTAATAAATACCCCGGCAGAAGCCGCTCTAGCACCAGGAGGCGAAACATAAACCACAACCGGAATTGAAGCGTTAACAATATCCTGTACGATATCGCGCATTGCGGTATCCAACCCACCCGGTGTATCTAATTGAATTACACAAGCAACGGCATTACTTCTCTCCGCTTCCTGAATACCACGACTGACGTAGTCAGCCATTACCGGGTTAATGACACCCTTGACATCAAGAACCACGACAGTCGGGCTATCGGCTCTGACCACTACTGCAAAAAGGCTAGCAATCAACAAGCCTGTCAGTAAAAATACACGTAAAAATCTTAACATTCCCGCCCTAATTTTACCCCGATTATATAACCGCAGAAGCGACATTGCAATGTCCGCATTGAGCGAGTAACCAAAAGTAGTGTAGAATTGTATCATTGCTGATTACTGAATAAGGTGCTTTAAATGAGAGTCCAAAAATGTAAGGGAACCAGAGACCTCTCTCCGAAAGAGATGAAACAGTTTCGCTTGATTGAGGGAGTTTTTAGAAACTCATGTCTCAAATGGGGCTATCAGGAAATCAAAACCCCAACAATTGAATCCCTGCACCTGTTCACCTCAACCGGCACTCTCACACCGGGGACTCTGAAGAAGGTCTACTCCTTTCTTGATTGGGATGGCTGGAGCGGCGAAAGAGTGGTGCTCCGACCAGAAGGGACCATCCCTGCCGTCAGACTATACATCGATAATCTGGCTGACAAAAGACTTGCCAGACTCTTCTACATTATCAACACCTTTATCTTTGAAGAAACCGGTAAAGAGACTCGGGAAAAATGGCAATGTGGTACAGAACTCATTGGCGCAGGTTCAATCTCTGCTGATGTAGAACTGATAACACTTGCCCTTGAAGTGCTGAAAAAACTGGGGCTAAATAATATTGAATTGAAACTATCTCACGCCGGACTGATAAGAGCCTTGCTGGCAGGATTCGGATTATCCACGGAAGAGCAGGGCAAAGTCTTCGACCAAATTCTGGATGGCAATGTGGCGGTGCTGGCGCGACTGAAAGCACAGACACCTGAATTGATGCGGCTTCTGACACCATTACTTGATTTGAAGGGGAAAACACCCGGATTTTTACGCAACCTCAAGGCTGTATTCAATCACAATCTACCCGAATTTACCCCAGCACTGGACAATTTCATTGGTATTGTCGACCTGCTGGAGGCTATGGGGCAGAAGTACCAGATTGATATTGCCTCTGGCAGAGGTTTTGAGTATTACACCGGTATCATTTTCCAATTGTTTGTCGGTGAAACTAAGATTGGAGGCGGCGGCAGATATGATGCTCTTATTCCTCTAATGGGTGGCAAAAATATCCCCGCATCTGGCTTTGCTTTACAACTCGATTGCCTGATAAATTTAATGAAAACACTCCTGCCAACAGAGCAAGAGACTGACAGAATACTCATCAAACTCCCCGATGACCAGTCGAGACTCATCAAAGAAGCTTCTCAAATTGCTGGCAACTTGCGTGAGGCTGGGTTTATCGTCAGTCTGGCAGTGGGAAATGAGGATAAAACTGACTTCAGATGGTTGCTTAGAATTAAGGATAAAGCACCACGGTTTGCCATCACTGACCAATCGAGCAAGCGCAAACTAACTGCCAGAACGATGGGAGATGTCTTGAAACTCCTGGGAGGAGAAGGTGGCAGTTAAAATCGCCTTGCCCAAGGGCAAACTTCTTGCCGGAACTGCTGGTCTGCTCGAGAAAGCCGGCTGGCAGATGGATGGTTACAATGAGGGACTACGTAACTACCGTCTTAAGTCTGCTCGCTTTCCTGACCTGTTAGCCAAAGTCTTTCAGGAAAAGGATATCCCTATCCAGGTAGCTATTGGCAATTATGACCTCGGCATCTGCGGACTGGATTGGATTGAAGAGCTTACCTCAAAATACTCCGCCTCTGCCCCGGTTAAAATCAGAGATTTGGGTTATGGCAAAGGCACTCTTTATCTGGCGGCAAATGAAGCGACAGTAATGCCATCGCTGGAAAGTTTGCGCTCAAAATCGGAGGTTGTCCGCATCGCCAGCGAATATCCCAATATTGCCGAGTCATTTGCCTTAAATCTCAGACTAAGACGATTCAGCATCTATCCGGTCTGGGGAGCGGCTGAAGCTTATCCGCCAGAGAATGCTACTCTGGCACTGGTGGCTGGGAGCATCAATGAAAAACTCCTCAATAACGGATTGAAACCATTAAGCAAAGTCCTCAATTTCAGCGCATGGCTGATTGCCAATCGGAAAAGCTGGGAGCAAAAAGACTTGAGTGATGTCATGGCAACTCTGAAAAAAGTAAAGCTCGATACAGGCGAAATAAAGACTTCAAAGAAGGTTGCTATTTTTGTCCAACTTCCCAATATAGCAACTGATAAAGATATTGTTCGACTCGCCCTGCCGGACGGGCATCAGCAGAAACACACCATTGAACTACTGAATAGAGCGGGCATCGAACTAGACGATTATCCATCACCAACGGGTAACCGCCGACCAACCAGTAATCTGGAGGGAGTGGTGATTAAGGTTATCCGCCCACAGGACATGCCTTTGCAGGTTGCCAATGGTAACTTTGACCTGGCAATTACCGGGCATGACTGGATTACCGACCACCTCACTCTGTTTCCTTCCAGTCCGGTTCGGGAACTGATCGACCTCAAATTAGGCTGGGTGAGGATTGTAGCGGTGGTCAGTAAAGATGTCCCCGCAGATAACATCTACGATTTGCAGAAATTCTATACCCAAGGCACCACCACTATCAGAGTTGCCTCGGAATATGTTAACATTGCCGATAAGTATGCAAGGGACAATCATCTTGGTATGTATCGTGTCGTACCTACGTGGGGCGCTACGGAGGCTTTTCTGCCGGAGGATGCCGACCTCCTGATTGAAAACACAGAAACCGGCAGTACCATTGCACGGCACAGCCTAAAGATTATCGACACGCTCTTTGAGTCGACTGCGTGTTTGATTGGGGCAAAAAACGGAGAATACAGCTCTACCAAACAGACGAGGATAGATAAAATCGCTAGGCTACTGAGTAAAGTAACTGATAAGTAGATAGGGCGAGAGGCAAACGAGTGAAGATTATTGAAGGTTTTAGCAAAGCAAGGAAATTACTCAACCGACAGTCGCCAAAAAATCTGGAATACAAGCAGGAAGCCGCTGTCAAAAAAATCATAGATGATGTCCGACAGCGAGGAGACACCGCTCTTTTGCAACTTACAGAGAAATTTGATGGCGTGAAATTATCTGCCCTGGAAGTAAAATCTGCAAAAATTAAAGCCGCCTATAAAAAGGCTAGTCCGGAACTGATAAATGCCCTGAAACTGGCGGCAGAGCGCATTCGCAGTTTCCACCAGATGCAAATCCAGCGCAGTCTACCTAGTTATACTCACGGCAAAACCGGCTGGATCGTCCGCCCTCTGGAAAGAGTGGGCGTTTACGCTCCCGGAGGCACTGCCAGTTATCCGTCAACGGTACTGATGACCGCCATCCCCGCTAAAGTGGCTGGTGTTAAAGAAGTTATTCTGGTAACTCCACCCGACAAAGATGGCAATATTTCACCCGCCATCCTGATTGCCGCTTCTCTTGCCGGGGTAAACCGAATCTTCTCCATCGGCGGGGCACAGGCGATTGCTGCTCTTGCCTTTGGCACAGAATCTGTCCCCAGAGTGGATAAAATCTGCGGGCCTGGGAACATATATGTTTTTCTAGCAAAGAAACTTGTCTACGGAGTAGTGGGCATTGACGGACTTCAGGGACCTTCCGAAGTGGTGGTGATTGCTGACGAGATGGCTAATCCGGAATATTGCGCCTCCGATTTACTAGCTCAAGCAGAGCATGGCGGCTTGTCACCGGCAATCCTGATTACCAATTCCCACTCACTTGCCGATAGAACAGTACAGGCGCTGGAACAGCAGATAAAGGCTTGTTCACGTCAGGCAATTATTAAGGAAGCGCTGAAAAGCAATGGCATGATTGTCGTGGTAAAAAATATGGAAGAGGCAATTGAATTGACTAACCTCTATGCCCCCGAACACGTTTTACTGCTGGTCAAGGCGGGTACTGCCTATGAAGAGCACATTACGAATGCAGGGTGCATTGTCTATGGTCAGAAAGCGACGGTAGCAATGAGCGACTATGTTTCCGGACCATCACATACCCTACCGACTGAGGGTACAGCGAGGTTCAGTTCACCATTGAACGTGCTGGATTTCCTGAAAATTACCAATGTCAGCATGGTTGGCGATGCTCTGATGAATCTCGCAGGAGAAGCAGCAATAACAATTGCCCATGCTGAGGGATTGGACGCTCATGCACAAGCCACGGAACTACGGATGAAAAATACAAGGAAACCAAAATAAGATGGGCATAGAAAAATTGATACGCAAGGACCTGCTTGCCTTCGGGGGATACTCTGCCGCCACTGCTCCGGAAACATTGGAAGGCAAGATTAAGGTAGCCACCAAAGACATCATCAAACTGGATGCCAACGAGAACCCATACGGCTGTTCGCCGCGTGTGAACAAAGCCCTGTCTCAATATAAGCAATTCAATATTTACCCCGACGATGGACAGGAAAAACTGCGAAAACTGCTGGCGGGATACGTCGACATTGACGCAAGCTATATCGTGGCAGGTAACGGCAGCAACCAGTTGATTGACCTGCTCATCCGTCTGCTGGTTTCAAAGAGTGACGAGGTCATCAACTGCACGCCTACTTTTGGTATTTACAGCTTCAGCACTAAGCTCTGCGGCGGCACTCTGGTGGAGATTCCCAGAGACAATGATTTCAATATTGATATCGCCAGAGTAAAATCCGCCGTCAATAAAAAGACGAAGATTATCTTCATTGCCAACCCGAACAATCCTACTGGTAATTTAACACCGAAAAAGGACATCATAGAGTTGCTAGGCACAGGCGTGTCTGTGGTTGTGGACGAAGCCTATTACGAGTTCAGCCGGCAGACCGTATTGCCACTGATGAAGAAGTATAAGAACCTTATCGTCCTGCGGACATTCAGCAAGTGGGCTGGGCTAGCAGGTTTGAGGGTGGGCTACGGACTTTTCCCGCCGGGAATCGCCGATTTCATCCTCCGAATTAAAATCCCCTATAATGTCAATGTCGCCGCTACCACAGCCGTTGCAGAATCGCTGAAAGACATTGGCTACTTGATGGCTAGCGTCCAGAAACTCATTGCCGAAAGGAAGCGGCTCTTCACCCGACTGCAAAGGATAGGCTGGCTCAAGGTTTACCCGTCGCAGGCAAACTTCATTCTCTGCCGGGTGCTCAATATGGAGGCAAAAGAACTGTACAAGCGATTGCAGGTGGAGGGCATTCTGGTACGCTACTTTGACCAACCGCGCATCAAAGACTGTATCCGCATCAGCGTGAGCAAGCCGGAACACACCGATGCTTTGATTAAAGCACTTCGCTCAAAGAGTCTCCGACAAAATAGGAGGATGGACAAATGACAAAGCGAAAAGCCAGCATCAAGCGGGTGACCAAAGAGACCAGTATCAACCTGACCTTGAACCTCGATGGCATAGGTAAGCATGACCTCGATACCGGCATTAAAATGCTCGACCACTTGCTTTCACAGACTGCCAAACATGGTCGCCTCGATCTGAAACTCACCGCTTCAGGTGACGACCAGCACCACGTTGCCGAAGATATCGCCATCTGTCTGGGTAAGGCTCTGAATGAAGCGCTGGGTGAGAAGCTGGGCATTGTGCGGATGGGTGATGCCACTGTACCGATGGATGATGCCCTGGCAATGGTCTCTATTGATATTAGCGGACGGGGTTATTGTGTACTGGATGCGGAATTCAAACGGAATGATATGCGCGGCTTCCATTCCGACCTGATTCGTCATTTTCTGGAATCTTTTGCCATGGAAGGCAAACTGAATCTACACGCCCACATTCACTACGGCACAAACGACCACCATAAAGCCGAGGCACTATTCAAAGCACTGGGGAGAGCGTTGGATATTGCCACGCGCATTGACACACGCACCAGTGGTGAATTACCCAGCACCAAGCAAAAGATAGAGCGGTAAAGACATATTATGGATTCCGTATCAAGTACGGAATCCATAATACCAAATGTCATTGCGAGATTACGTAGTACCCGAAGCAATCTCAAGTGGATGATAGGCAAACAAGTACTGCGTATATGAAGAGTATGATGTCTCCGGCAACTTTCAGATTGCCACATCATCCGCCTACGGCGGACTCCTCGCAAAGACATTTTCAAGTAAGAAGGAACCATACTTTCGTCGGGATAACATTTTTATGTCAACTTCTTACCGGTCAGTTTCTCGTAGGCAGTGCGATAAATGCGGCTGGTTGATTCAATCACTTCTGGTGGCAACATCGGCGCCGGCGGTTCTTTGTTCCAACCGGATTTTGTCAGCCAATCACGCACCGGCTGTTTATCATAACTGGGCTGAGATTGCCCGACTTTATACAGCTTCACATCCCAGAAGCGAGACGAATCAGGCGTCAGCATTTCGTCGATGACACTGAGCTTATCATGCTCTAAACCGAATTCGAATTTGGTGTCGGCAATGATAATGCCCTTGGCAATTGCCTGTTTACGCGCAAAATTGTAAATTGCCAGGCTCTTCTCTTTGACGGCATTAGCCAGAGTCGCACCCAGTTCTTTAATCAACGCCTCCATATTCATCGTCAGGTCATGCCCGGTCTCCGCCTTCGTAGTCGGGGTAAATAATGGTTCGGGAAATTCCTGACTCTCCAGTAAACCCTTCGGCAAAGGCAATCCGAAAGCTGTGACACTCTTCTGATACTCTACCCAGGCTGAACCGGCAAGATAACCTCGTACGACACATTCCACCGATAGGCGTTTCACTTTTTTGACAATCATCGACCGCCCAACCAGATATTCAGGATAGGTAAAACGTTTGTTAGCGGGGAGATATTTATCCAGAACGTGCACGTCATTTACCATCTCAATAACATGATTGGGGATGATATTCTTCGTCTCGGCAAACCAGAAGGCAGATATCTGATTCAACACCCGCCCTTTATCAGGAATGCCGCAGGGTAAAATAACATCAAAAGCAGAGATGCGGTCGGTGGCAACGATGAGCAATTGTTTGCCCAAGTCGTAGATATCACGCACTTTGCCTTTTACAAATGAAGGCAACGGCAATTCGGAATTGATGAGCACCGAGGGGTTGTTTTTCATAAGACCTCCAGTTGTAAACAGATACGTTTCGACTACCTAGATTCTAACATTCACCATCAAAACAGGTCAATCAAACTCAAGTCATCATTTAATACAGCGCTATTTGATTGTTTTTGTCTTTGCGAGTTCCGATATAATCAGGACAAAGCAATCTCAATTACAACTGTCATTCCGTTCCCGTATCTGGTACGGAACAAGACTTGATACGAAATCCATAATAAACCTTCTGGATTCTGGCTTCCGCCAGAATGACCCAGAGATTGCCACGTCGCCCTGACTTGTCGGGACTTCTCGCAATGACAGACGGTCTTCTTTGGATGGTTGATTTCAACCAAAATCAAACAGTACCCTTACCACAGACAGATTGGCAACCTGCCTCCGTCTGCACTATAATGATAACAATGAGTGCGCTCCTTATTCTTCTAATCATCACTATCCTGTTCGTCATTGGTTCTGTACTGGCATTTCTTTGGATGTTCAGCCAGAAGCAGATTGGCAATCCCGTCAAATCTGACGGAGAACCGATGCCGCCAGCAAAACCAGCGAAAATTCACGGCTTCCGGTGGAGTTATGCTCTGTTACCACTCGCCATCCTGCTAATATCAATAATTATCGCCGTTTATTTCTACGGCAAACTTCCCGATGAAGTAGTCTATAATTTCAAACCCGATGAGTGGCTCAGTCGCAACACAGTCATGCTCTGGGCACTCATACCGCAAGCACTACTTGCTCTGTTGGCAATAGTCATCGCCTGGGGAACTGCCAGACTCAACGCTTTATTCAAACAAATCGAGACCAGCGGTATTAAGATAGACACAATTTTGATGATAATGAGCAATATGGTCGCCATCCCGCAATTGATACTTGGCTTTGCAATGCTGAACATTTTCAGTTACAATGCATTTCAAACGCGTATTAGTTCCCTATGGGCATTTGTCCTCGCTATCATAGTAATGGGAATAGTCTTTTTGGACATATTCTTTATACGCACTATCCGGAAAGTCTGGGGTGCTTCTAAATAACAACATGGAAATCATCTGAGGAGCATTATCAGTGAGCGAACAAACGCCAACCGTCAATATGGATAAAATAGTCTCTCTCGCCCGCAGGCGCGGTTTTATCTTTCCCGGCAGTGAAATCTATGGCGGATTATCCGGTTGCTGGGACTATGGCCCGCTGGGAGTAGAGTTGAAACGCAATGTCAAACAAGCATGGTGGCAAGCAGTAGTGCAGGAACGGGATGATATAGTTGGCATAGATACCAGCATCCTGATGCACCCGCAGGTCTGGCAGGCAAGCGGACATCTGGAGCGAATGGTTGACCTGCTAGTAGAGTGCAAAAACTGCCACATGAGATGGCGAGCTGACGAATTGACCGAACGGAAATGTCCTTCCTGCAGCGGCGAACTTACCGCAGAGCGCATGTTCAATGTCATGTTCAAGACGTTTATCGGTCCGGTAGAGGAAGAGGCGAATATCATCTACCTACGACCTGAGACTGCACAGGGTATGTTCGTCAATTTCCAGAATGTAATCAATTCCACCAGAAAAAAATTACCCCTCGGTATCGCTCAGATGGGCAAATCATTCCGTAACGAAGTCACGACCGGCAACTTTATCTTCCGCAGTCGTGAATTTGAACAGATGGAGATTGAGTTTTTCGTCAAGCCGGGAACGGATGAGGAATGGTTCACATACTGGTATCAAGAACGTCTGAACTGGTACATCAAACTCGGTATTAAAAAAGAACACCTCCGCCTCTACGAGCATCCCAAAGAAAAGCTGGCGCATTATGCCCGCCGGTGCATTGATGTGGAATATCTGTTCCCGCATGGCTGGGCGGAACTCGAAGGGATTGCCAATCGGGGCGATTACGACCTGAGACAGCATTCCACTTCCAGTGGTAAGAGTTTGGAGTACTTCGACGACGAGACCAACGAGCACTACCTGCCCAATATCATCGAGCCCTCGGCAGGTGTTGACCGTTCATTACTGGCTTTTTTGTGCGATGCTTACAGCGAAGAGCCGGACAAAGACGAGATAAGAGCGGTACTGCATTTACACCCGGCACTAGCTCCTATTAAGATTGCCATACTCCCCTTAAGTAAGAGGGAAAATCTGGTTGCCTGTGCCAAACCGATATATAACGAATTACGCAAGCATTGGGCAGTTCAATATGACGATACCCAGTCCATCGGGCGGCGTTACCGTCGTCAGGATGAGGTTGGCACCCCATACTGCATAACTGTGGACTTCCAATCACTTGAAGACAAACGAATTACCATACGGGAACGCGATTCAATGAACCAGATTCGTATTCCCATCAGTAAATTGAAAAAGGCACTGGAAGCCAAGTTCGCCGGTGAAGACTTTTTAGTTGTGCCCCAGGGTGGCGAGGTTTGGAATCCAGAGCGCGATAGGGGCGATAAATAATTTTCGGAGGCGTCTGTGAGAGTCCTCCATTTTGCCGACCTGCACCTTGGTGTTGAGAATTACGGACATATCGACTCGATAACCGGGCTATCGACACGCCTTGATGACATACTATCTGCCTTTGACCAGGTCGTTGATTACGCACTGAGTAATGACATCGACGTGGTGTTATTTTGCGGCGATGCCTATCGAAGCCGCGAACCTAGCCAGACACAGCAACGAGAGTTCGCCAAACGCATTAACCGCCTGTCTAACAGTAGCATCCCCATCTTTCTGCTCATCGGCAACCACGACCTACCCAATGCTATGGGCAAAGCCACCAGCACGGAAATCTTTGATACCTTAGCCGTGAAAAACGTGTATGTATCCAGTCGGCCGGAAATCTATCCTATTCCCACAAAACATGGAGTTGTCCAGATTGCTTCTCTCCCCTGGCTGAGACGCAGTGTCTTATTGAGCAAAGAGGACACCAAAAACCTCAATTTCGAACAGCTCAACCAGCGAATGCAGGAGTCTCTGACAAATATTATTGTATCTCACACCACAAACCTGGACCCCGACTTGCCTGCCATACTGGCGGCACACATCTGGGTTGTCGGTGCTACTCTGGGTACGGAAAAAATGATGACCATCGGGCAGGAACACGCCTTACTGCTCAGCAATGTGGCTAACCCTGCTTTTGACTACATCGCCCTGGGACACATCCATAAACGACAGGTCTTGTTGTCAAACCCGCCCGTAGTCTATGCCGGCAGTCTGGAACGACTGGACTTCGGTGATGAAGATGACGAAAAGGGCTTCTACGTAATAGATATCGATTGTGAACGTAAAACTGGCAAAAAACGTGTCACTTTTGATTTTCACCCCACCAACGGCCGGCGCTTTCTTACCATTAATGTTGCGCTCACGACGCAGGATACTGACCCCACAATATCTATTCTCACAGCTATCTCAGAGAAGAAAGATAGGATTAAAGACGCCATTGTCAGACTTCAATTCAGCCTGCCTGCCGAGATTGAAGGATTAGTCAAAGACAACGAAATCAGAAATGCTTTGAAAGACGCCTATTACTTCACCATTGCCAGAGAGTTCAAACGGGAATCACGCCCGCGATTGGGCGACTGGACTGCCGCTGAGATAACTCCTCTGGATGCCCTGAAGGTATATCTGGGGCAGAAGAAAGCCCCCCCGGAACGGGTCAAAGAATTGATTGAATACGGGCAAAGGTTGATTGAGGAAAGCCACAGTTAGAAGGTTGGACTCAAACTAACGCAGGGAAACACCTACCAGCTCTGTCTGAGCAATGATATGCCCCCTCGCTTTGCTCAGTATTTCATCTTTGTTGGCACTGCTCTGTAAATTAAGAGTATTGTCCAATGATAGAGTATAAAGTGGTAGTGATACCAAAGAGATTTTTAACCTATTCTTTTCTTCCAAAATTTATTTTACGAACTCGCTTTGCATTCTCTTAAGATTACTTGAGTCTCGATCTGAAAAACCAAATAACCAGTTAATCAAATTCCGTAGGGATTCCTTAAACATGGGAACCTTCCAGATTAGCTAATTTCTCAGGAATAATGGCGGAGGATTAGCAAATATATCCGCGGATGCGTTACGCCGCGTTCAGGTCTTTGACCAAGCCTTCTAATTTCTCTTTATCCCACTCGACAAAATCGGCTACCTGCTGAAGACTCATATCCATTACCATTCGGAGTTGGCCAAGGTCAACTGACACGCCGACATGCTTATCAAAAATCGCTTTGGCGCCTGGTTTCTTCAAAATTTCTGCGATCGTGGAATTAGCCGTGAAAGCCACCCGCTTCCTCCATTTAGTTGCTTATCAATCTTATACCATGACATTCGTTCAGAATGATATGGTATAATATTTTACATTGTCAAGTTGAGAAACAGCGGCAATCTCGTCGAGAGAGACTGTGTCTAGCCGTATTCTGTTACTGCAAAGAAAGTCGGAACTCGTCTACAATGCCTTCTTTTCTGACGAGAGCATTTTTGATGCCGTACTGCTTGCTTAACATCAACGGCACACAACAACAGGTACAGCAGTTACAGATAGCGTAATAGTCGCCACGACATTTGACAATATTGTGAATCAGTCCGCGAGAGTGACAATCTCGCAGGATACCCTTAGCTTCTTCTGCGGTGATGCGGTGGTAATCATTAGGTCTTTCGGTAACAAAAGCGCTGTCCTGAAGATTGAGCATAATTTCTGCCTGAATGGGATTACCACATTTGTGCTCTAATTCCCGGCAGGCGCAGGGACCCACTGCCAGTCCCTTTGCCAAACTAACAATTTCCTCAGCCTCGGCAGTGGTGAGCAGATAAGCTCCTTCCAGTTTCTTGCCCCACATATTCCCCACCCGCCTCACCAGCAAGCCAATGAGCGGAATCTTTGTCCACTCTGCCCAGAAGAGGTAGAACTTCAGAGCCGGCTCGCGGTGTCGACTGTATAGTTTTAATGAGTGATGCATAATTAAATATCAGCATAACACAAAGATACTAAAATTATAAATCCCCAAATGTCATTGCTTCGCTTCACTCGCTATCGGCAGTGGTATCGGGCTTCTCACCGGCAAGGAACGGGGCAGAATTGCCGGTATCGTTCACGGTGCCCTGAGCCTCTTCTCAATCCCCATCGGCACTGTGATTGGTGTGCTGCCGATTATCTACCTCACCAAGACAGAGGTGAAGAATTATTTCACTTCACAACCTGAGGCTTAATGAGGTAGTTTCTCAAAACGCCAATCGGCTCAATCTTAATCTCAATGGTATCACCAGGATTCATCGGGCCGATACCGCCGGGAGTGCCTGTGGCAATAATATCACCGGGTAATAGTGTCATCACATTAGAGATAAAACTGATAATCTCCCGCGCTGAATAGATGAGGTCGCTGGTGTTACCCTTTTGCTTTAATTCGCCGTTGAGGTAAGTCTCAACCGATGTTTGTTCAGGGTCAACCTCAGTCTCAATACAGGGACCGAAGACAGCGAAGGTATCGAAACCCTTAGCTCTTGTCCATTGCCCGTCATGATTCTGCAAATCACGTGCTGTGACATCGTTGAAGCAGGTATAGCCCAGCACATAGTCCAGTGCCTCCGTCGGTGAGACATGGTTGGCTTTTTTCTTAATAACCACACCCAGTTCGCCTTCATAGTCGACCCGCTGGGACATTTCAGGATAAACAATTTTATCTTCAGGTCCAATAACTGCCGTGGTGGGTTTCAAAAAGAGCAGAGGCGTCTGAGGAATCTGCGCTTTTAGCTCTCTGGCATAACTGTGGTAATTAAGTCCCAGACAAATAATTTTGGAAGGGACACAGGGTGCCAGGAGTTTAACCTCGCTGAGTTTGCAGGTGGTTCCGGAATATCGAATCGTGTTGAAGGGATTCCCCCGAATGACTTTGATGGTTCGGCTGTTCAATACTCCGTAGGCGGTCTTTCTGCCAGTACAAAAACGTACGATCTTCATAGCTAATCAGTTTAACGTTATCTATTGGTGATTGGCAAATCCGTAATCACAAATGTGATAATTTACAGCGACTACGAAGGGTGAAACCTTGATACGGTCGTATTCTTGCGCAATGACCCATCACCCGACCTCTTCCCTATAGGGAAGAGGAATAATAAAAAGAGGAAGCGGGTGGTCAGTTAGAAAGTTGGGGTCTGTTTACTTGTTACCGGTAGCAGAAGGGATGGAATTTTAAATGGTTAAAGAAGAGTAATCTCGCGTGATGGGACACGGCACTTTTCGGCGGTGATGATTGCCTGAATCTCGGCTACTGCCGCTTCAATCTGGCCGCAATAATTGAACACAACATAATCGAACATCGAAGCTTGCTCGATTTCGCTGTTCGCGGTTTGCAGTCGCACTGCCAGTGCCGCCGGCGATTCGGTATAGCGATTCCTCAATCTATTGGCGAGCTCCTCCATAGATGGTGGCGTGAGAAAGATAAACAACGCTTGGGGCACAATTTTCTTGATGTTTGCCACACCTTGAACATCCACCTTGACCATCACATCTTTGCCCTGTTTCAATGCCTTTACAATGGGCTCTTTGGGCACACCGTACCAGTTACCATAGACGTTAGCCGATTCCAGCAGTTCGTTGTTTGCCAGTAATCGCTTAAACTCCCCCTCGCTGACAAAATGATAATCCACTTTGTCTTTTTCATTATGGCGTCGCGGTCTGGTAGTCATAGTAGTAACAAACTCAATGGCAGAAGAGGATTTCTTCAGACAACTGAGAACGGCATCTTTCCCTACGCCTGATGGACCTGATAGCACAATCAGTAAGAGCTTTCTGGAAAAGCCGGCAGTCGGGTCAGTACCGTGTGATATTTCTCCCATCAATCCACCCTGTTCTTTAGTTATTCTTCCTCTGAGATAGGTTTTGGCGAACCCGTCTGCAGTCTACCAGCGATGGTATCCGGGGCGAGTGCCGCCAGAATGACATGCCCGCTATCAGCAACGATGACGGCTTTGGTGCGTCTGCCATTGGTCATATCGATGAGAAGACTTTTACTTCTGCCTTCCTGAACCATACGCTTGGTCGGCGCTGAGTTCGGCGAAGCGATAGCGATAACCCTGTTCATCGCCAGCATATTATTGAACCCGATATGAACTAATTCAATCCCCATCGTCTCACCTCGAAACAACTTTGATATTGTTAACATCATATACTTTTTAGAGTCAACAAACAACTAGCATAGTTACCGAATTCACGATTGATGCCGGCATATTATAAGTATATACTGCTTAAATTCTAAGAATTTGCTTACTCTTTACGCTTGACGACAAATAAAAAATCGCTGATAATAAAGATACAGAAACGCTCGGTCAGGATTGAGGTGATTGTGAGAGAGCAGCCCTGACCGAAATTTTTTGGGGTAAGTAAAACTGTACAAGATTCTAACCGCAAAAACTCTGGTCCCAGATATTCATCTGTTCAAATTTAACGCGCCTCTCATTGCACGTAAGGCGAAGGCAGGGCAGTTCGTTGTCCTTATAATTGATGAGAAGGGCGAGCGCATTCCCCTGACCGTTGCCGATTGTGATGCCAAAGAAGGCACACTGACCATTGTCTTCACGGAAGTGGGTAAAACCACCCGCGAACTGGGTTGCTTGAAAACTGGCGATTCCATTATGAGTTTGACCGGTCCGCTCGGTTTACCGACTCATGCTGAGAAATTCGGTACCGTAGTCTGTGTCGCCGGCGGTTTTGCAGTGGCTCCCATTATGCCCATCGCTCGAGCAATGAAACAGGCAGGCAACAGAGTCATTTCCATTATGGGGGCGCGTTGTAAAGACTTCATCTTCTGGGAAGATGAATTGCGCAGTGTCAGCGACAAATTGATAGTTACCACCGATGACGGCTCTTACGGTCGTAAAGGTCTGGTGACCGAACCGCTGAAAGAAATATTGGAGAGTGGTGAGAAGATTGACCGTGTGATTGCCATCGGTCCCAGCGTGATGATGAAATTCTGTTCCGAGACTACCCAGCCTTTCGGAGTCAAGACAATCGTTAGCCTGAATCCAATTATGGTGGATGGCACCGGTATGTGTGGGTGTTGTCGGGTATCGGTAGGCGGTCAAACTAGATTTGCTTGTGTTGACGGTCCTGATTTCGATGGACATCAGGTAGATTGGGATTTACTTGCGATTCGACAGCGCAATTATCTCGCGGAAGAGAAGCGGGCTCTCGAAAACTGGCAATGTCAGTACGGCGGTCATCACTAACTTATTGTCTGGAGGATTAATATCGCTAAGCTCAATCTAAATCGAGTCGAAATGCCCCGGCAGGAACCTAGGATTCGAGCGAAAAATTTCAAAGAAGTAGCTTTGGGTTACACTCCGGAAATGGCACTGGAGGAGGCTAACCGCTGTACCCAATGTCCGAAACGACCCTGTGTCGATGGCTGTCCTGTTAATGTGGATATCCCCGAGTTTATCAAGGCACTCTGCGAAGGCAATATGCCAGAAGCGTTCAAGGCTCTCAAAAACAAGAATGCTCTACCGGGTACCTGCGGTCGGGTGTGCCCTCAGGAAACTCAGTGCGAAGCCAAATGCACGCTGGCAAAGCAAAAAGCACCTGTTGCTATCGGACGTTTAGAGCGATATGTCGCCGATTGGGAGAGAAATAATAAGTTCGCTATGCTGTCAGCTTCACCACTACCCTTATCGAGTGGTAAGAAAGTGGCTGTGATTGGCTCGGGACCGGCTGGATTGACAGCCGCGGCAGACCTAGCGAAAAAAGGTCATGCCGTTACCATTTTTGAAGCTTTGCATGTCGGCGGTGGAGTGTTGATGTATGGTATCCCCGAGTTCAGACTACCCAAGGAAATTGTCCAGAACGAGGTCAACTTTGTAAAGTCGCTGGGAGTGGAACTCGTACTTGACGCCGTTATCGGTAAAATCAATACTCTGGATGAGCTTTTGAACAACGGCTACGATGCTGTTTTCCTGGGCACCGGCGCCGGACTGCCGATGTTTTTAAATATTCCCGGAGAAAATCTCTGCGGTATTTATTCCGCCAACGAATGGCTCACCCGCATCAACCTGATGAAAGCCCATCTCTTCCCGAAATATGACACGCCTTTGAGGATGGGGAAGAAGGTGGCGGTCATTGGCGGTGGTAATGTGGCGATGGATGCCGCCCGATGTGCTCTGCGGTTATGCGCTGAGGAAGTCTATATTGTTTACCGTCGTTCTGAAGCGGAACTGCCTGCCCGGAAAGAAGAAGTTGAGAATGCTATGGAGGAAGGTATCATCTTCAAGTTCCCCACCAATCCCATCAGATTCCTTGATGACGGGAAAGGATGGGTGAATGGTATGGAGTGCATCGAGATGGAGCTTGGCGAGTCTGACACCAGCGGCAGAAGACGCCCGATCCCCAAAAAGGGCAGCGACACCCAATCCTTTGATTGCTTCCACCACTGAAGGATTAAAAACAACCATTCATGATACCGTAGTTGCTGACGAAGCCACTGGTAAGACTGTTAAAGATAAGGTCTGGGCAGGCGGTGATATTGTCACCGGCGCCGCCACAGTTATCAGTGCGATGGGCGCCGGCAAACGCGCCGCCGTAGATATTGATAAGTTCCTGAGCGGAAAGTAAAAACCTGCGGGTAAATACCAGGTCCTAAGCTCTAAATCCTAAACAATATCCAATTGTTTAATACTAGATTCCGTATCAGGCTTGCACTGTTCCTGAATCTAGCTCAGACAAGACTTGATACGAGGTACGGAATGGCACTCTTCTGTCCTTGCTTCGTTGTCCGCCTCAGGCGGTCTCATCGCAAAGACATTCTCACCATTTTTTATAGTGTTGGAGGGATTGAATACGAGGAGTGTTTAAGTCCCTATTGTATATTGTCGCTGTAGGCACGAATGATGAAGATCTTCATGTCGCCGTCAAAGAAATCGAAAAATTGCAGGGTGGTTTGGTGGCTGCCGCCGATGGCAAGATATTGGCTAGCCTGGCTTTACCTGTCGCCGGATTGCTCTCTGATGAACCTCTGGAAACTGTGGTAGCAAAACTGGAGAAAGTCGAACGCACGGCAGGTAAACTGGGCACAAAACTTTCTTCTCCATTTGCCACACTGTCATTTTTTAGCTCTGCCGGTTATCCCTGAACTCGGACTCACTAATTTGGGAATAGTGGATGTAAAGCAGTTCAAATTGATTTAGAATTGTGTTTTATCATTCACTCGAAAGCGGGAGCACCAGAAAGCTGGCGCTGGTTTTGAAACTAACCCTTGGCTGGCAGAATGACGGTTGCTCTACCGGGTGTGGTAATTTCATCCTTTCCGTTCTCGATTCGGATGTTACAATCAACAAAATGCTGGCCGCCCTCGGTGTATTTTCTAGTGACTTCGCCTTTGCACCACCATGTCTCGCCTTCCTGTGACTCGGTCATGGTTCTCATCTGTCTGGGGTAATCCATTGCCCGGTACTGGCAGGAGAATTTCTTCAGTGTCCCCTGTTCTCCCATCCAGACGGTAACTAGCTGGATCAGCCATTGTCTTTTCAGCGCGCCGTGAACAATCGGCTTGCCGACTCCCACAGATTCGGCAAAAGCCATATCATAATGAAGAGGATTGAAGTCCCCGGAGGCGCCTGCCCATTTGACCAGCATCTGGGTGGTTGCCACTTTGGCAAGGGGTATTATTTCTGCACCGACTTCAATGTCTTCCCAGTATATTTGCTCAGGCATTTGTCTGTTCCTTTTGTTGCTGATTAAGTGAGCGAAGGATTGCTGTAACTTGTGCCGTAGTGACCAGATTGCTATTCTGATTCAGATAGGTTGTTTCTAAAATGATGAGAACGATACTCCCGGTGCTACCGGCCCGCTCCCGGATATTGCGGACAGTTGTTTTAGCGGTGAGAACATCACCCGCCCGTATCGGCAGGAAAAACTCGTATTCTATGCCGCCATCGACGACTGATGAAAATGGGTACCCTGCCTGCCCCAGAACCGTAACGAGCTCCGGTGGTATATCAATTATAATCGCACTGTCTCTGTCTTGTTCTACGGGCCAACCGAAGAAGCCCGGTGGTGCGATGACTGAGCCATACCTCGAGTTTCGTGCGTATTCTTCGTCACGATAAAGTGGATTGGGGTCGCCAACGGCATCAGCGAACCTGCGGATGGCGCCTTTTTCTATTTCATATGTCTTAGCCGAGGTGCTTTTGCCGATTAGATTTCTGATTTCTTCTGTTAACATTTCGCTTATTCTCGGTAAAGGACAATCGTCATTTTATATTTCCTAGCTAGCTGATGTCAACTTGTTTTTCTATGCTTTTGTTGATTTGAAGGGAGATCCTTCACAAATACCAGACGTGTTCATTGTACCCTCTGGTAATTTGAAATCGCTTGTGGAGTAGCTAATGCAATAATCTCATATTTCTCTATAACCCTATTCTCATTGCCCATTCGTGCCTGATGTGATATAGTTTACTATTATGAACCAGATTGACTTTGTTACTGACGGCACGGTAACTTCACCGCAAGGTTTTTCTGCTGGCGCCGTCTATGCCGGCATCAAGAAAAGGGGCAATAATGTGCTTGATTTAGGCATATTGTGCTCAAAAGAGACATGCACGGTAGCCGGCTTATTCACCACCAATAAAATCAAGTCGCCGTCAGTAGTATTATGCCAACAACGAGCGCAGGAGGGCAAAGCCAGGGCGGTCGTGGCTAACAGTGGTTGTGCCAATGCCAGCACCGGGGAACAGGGATTCGCCGATGCCATTGAGATGTCTGCCCTCACCGCAAAAGCCATCGGCGCTAAGCCTGATGAAGTCCTGATTGCCAACACCGGCGTCATTGGACATCAATTGCCGATAGATGCAATACGAAGGGGCATAAAGCGCATTGTGCTTACCACAAAGGGCGGGCACGATTTCACACAAGCCATTATGACCACGGATACCGTTCTGAAAGAGACGGCGGTAAGGGTCAAAAGCGGCACCACCAGCTTCATCATCGGCGGGGTAGGTAAAGGCTCAGGGATGATTCACCCCAACCTGGCAACAATGCTTGTTTTTCTGACCACGGATGCCGCAGTAACACCCGCTTTTCTGAGGAAAGCCCTGGGTGGAGCGGCGTCAGTGTCTTTCAATATGATTTCAGTTGACGGCGATACCAGCCCGAATGATACTGTGATTCTCATGGCTAATGGACTGGCAAAGAACAAGCCCATCACGGCAAAAAGTCCGCTCGCGGGTGTTTTCCAGCAAGCGCTCAATCGGGTCTGTATCTACCTGGCAAAAGCCATCGCCCGCGATGGTGAAGGCGCTACCAAGCTCATCGAGGTTACGGTAAAAGGGGCTGCCAGTCTCAAAGAAGCCCGACAGGCGGCGCGCACTATTGTCAGCTCCAATCTGGTAAAATCCGCCGTTTACGGCAACGACCCGAACTGGGGTCGGGTTACAGCGGCTCTGGGGAGAAGCGGCGTACAGGTTGAAGAATCGAAACTGGACGTTTATATGGGTAAAATCCCGGTGCTTAAAAAAGGCGCGCCGGTGCTCTTCGACAAAGCGAAGGCCGTCAAGGCGCTGAAGCAAAAAGAAGTGCCCATCACTGTTTCCTTGAATTTAGGCCCAGCAGAAGCGACTGCCTGGGGG
>JAPLHG010000112.1:23787-28080 GCA_026389745.1 Chloroflexota bacterium
GGGGGTGCGACCTGACGGAACAGTACATCGTCATCAATAGTCAGTACACGACTTAATAATGTAAGGAGGTTGATATTATTAGGTAATCCCACCTGTCATTGCGAGAAGTTCCTCAGGAACGACGAAACAATCTAAAACCGATAATAATATAACTGTGCCATAGTCAGGAATGGTGAATCGTGTGATTTGCTTGAGGGGCTTGAGATTGCCATGCCCCGACAAACCGGGACTCGCAAAGACATTTAACTGGAATGACGATAGGGCAAAGAACTCGCAATGGACATAATAGTATGGAGAATTCGCAAATGAGCAAGGTAATCGTAATCAAAATAGGCGGTGCTACCTTCGGGCAACACGACCCGATTCTGGAAGACATTGTTGCCCTCCAGAAAAAGGGCAAATCGCTAGTGGTAATTCACGGCGGCGGTAATATGGTAACAGAATGGCTCAACAGACAAGGAATTGAAACTCAATTCGTGCGTGGGGAGCGAATTACCGATAAGCCTTCGCTGGAAATCATTACCGCCGTACTGGGCGGGCTGGCGAACAAACAGATTGTCGCCACTATCAATAGCCTCGGCGGACGGGCGGTAGGCATCAGCGGCGTTGACGGCGCTCTGGTGCAGAGTCGCATCGCCAACCCTAAACTGGGCTATGTCGCCACCGTCGTGAAGGTAGACACCACACTACTTGAGGCACTGCTGAAAGCCGGCTTTATTCCGGTTATCTCACCAATCAGTTATTATGCCTTTGACCGACCGGCTGACGCGCCATTGATGTTGAACATTAACGGCGACCCACTAGCAGGTGAAATTGCCGCCGCCATCGAGGCAGAAAAACTCATCTTTCTGACCGACGTAGCAGGTGTCCTCGATAAGGATGGTAAACTTCTCTCAATAATAACCACCACTCAGGCAAAGGAACTGATTGACTCAGGCATCGCTTCCGGGGGGATGATTCCTAAGCTCAATGCCTGCTTCAAAGCCACTACCAGTAAGACAACTACATGTATCGTTGATGGGCGACGACCTCACGCTTTAATCAACGCCATCGAGAATGACAATACCGGAACAACCATCCGCGCTAGATGATGCTACCATAAATCCCCCCTATTGATTCCCGCTTCACTTCCTGTACTAATATCTAAAATTTAAAATGAGGAACATAATTATGAAAAACTGGCAAGAGCTTGAGAGAAAATACTTATTCAATAATGTCGAACGCCTGCCCATACTCATGGTAAAAGGTCAGGGCGCACGTGTCTGGGATGAAAACGGCAAAAAATACCTGGATTTTGTCGGCGGCTGGGCAGTGTGTAGCCTGGGACACTGCCATCCGGTAATGATCAAGGCTCTCAATAAGCAGTCAAAAATACTGATTCAGGCAGGACCTCATGCCTGCACACCACCCCAACTTCAACTGGCAGAGCTTCTGGTTAAGACAAGTTGCCTCGACCGCGTCTTTTTCTGCAATAGCGGCGCCGAAGCTAATGAGGGCGCTGTTAAATTGGCACGCCGCTATGGGAAACTCAAACTTAGCGGCGCTTATGAGATTATCACGACCTTCAATTCATTTCACGGTCGGACTCTGGCAATGACCGCCGCCACAGGCCAGCCCCATTATCAAGACCCATATCAACCTTTACCTGCTGGTTTCAAGAATGTGGCTTACAACGACATCGACGCCATCAAATCCGCCACGACTAGGGATACCTGCGCTGTAATGTTGGAGCCGGTCCAGGGCGAAGGCGGCGTCAATATCCCCGATGAGGGTTATCTGAAAGCAGCGCGGCAGTGGTGCAATGAAAAAGGCATCCTGCTCATTCTGGATGAAATCCAAACCGGCATCGGGCGGCTCGGCACTATGTTCGGTTACGAGCAATTCGGCATCGAACCTGATATACTGACTTTAGCAAAAGGGTTAGGTGGTGGGGTACCGATTGGGGCTTTCCTAGCAAAAGAAAAATGCGCCGTTTTTGCGCCGGGCGACCATGGCTCTACATTCGGAAGCAATCCATTGATGTGCGCCACTGCTATTGCCGTAATGAAATATATCATTAAAAACGATGTCGCCGGCAACGCGATGCGCGGGATGGCCTGCAGTGTCTACGGTTCACAATACCTGCTCGAAGGGCTGAAAAAGTTACAGAGCAAATACCCCTTCATCAACGAAGTCCACGGACGTGGTTTACTGGCAGTGATTGAATTCAAACAAGAGATTAGCAATTCTGTACGAATGGCTTGTCTGGAAAATGGATTACTGGTCAATAGTGTTAAGCCCGACGCCATACGTATTATGCCACCACTCACCATCGGAAAACAGGAAATTGATGAAGCGTTGGGGATTTTTGATAAGGTGTTTCCCAAGCTGAAAATACAGTAAAATAAACCATCTTGAAGGAGATTCAATATGGCAGATAAAGTAGTCCTTGCTTACAGCGGCGGACTGGACACATCAGTCGCTATAAAGTGGATAAAAGAGAAATACGGCTTTGATGTTATTACCCTGACGATAGATGTAGGCAATTCCAAGGATTTTGAAGCCGCTTGTCAGAAGGCACTCAAGGTCGGAGCCATCAAAGCAATCGTGATTGATGCCAAAGAGATGTTCGTCAAATACTTCATTTTCCCTGCTTTGCAGGCTAACGCATTGTATGAAGGCCAATATCCGCTGGCGACAGCCCTGTCACGACCGTTAATGGCAAAACTGCTGGTTGACACGGCGCTGGCAGAAGGCGCAACAACCGTAGCACACGGCTGTACCGGTAAAGGGAACGACCAGGTCAGGTTCGATGTCGGCGTTCATGCTTTAGCGCCACAGCTTAAAGTTATTGCTCCGGCGCGGGAATGGGGTATGACACGTGAGGAAACAATCGCCTACGCCGCAAAACACAATATTCCAGTCCCTATCACCCGCAAAAGCCCCTACTCAATCGATGAATGCCTATGGGGCAAAAGTGCTGAGTGCGGCATATTAGAAGACCCGTGGACAGAGCCGCCGGATGATGCCTGGACATGGACAAAGTCGCCGGATAAAGCTCCGAACAAGCCCGCTTACGTAGAGATTAGCTTTGAGAAAGGTATCCCTATCAGCCTCGATGGGGAAACGATGGGCGGTGTCAGCCTAATTCAGAAAATGAATGAGCTGGCGGGACTGCACGGGATTGGACGTATTGACCACATCGAGAATCGGCTGGTTGGCATAAAATCACGCGAGACATACGAAGCACCGGCAGCGGTAGTCCTGCTCCAAGCGCACCAAGCACTAGAGGCAATGACACTCTCTAAAGACCAGTTACGCTTCAAGCAGAAAGCCGCCATTGAAATCGCTGACATTATCTACAACGGCTTGTGGTTCAGTGCTCTGAACCGTGACCTTTCGGCTTATATCCAGAGTTCACAGCGCTTCGTCACTGGCACCGTCAGGGTTAAACTCTTCAAAGGAAACTCGATGGTTGTCGGGCGTAAATCACCGAAGTCACTTTACAATCTTAGTCTGGCGACATATGATAGAGGGGATAAATTCGACCAGAGTGCCGCAGCCGGCTTTATTCACCTGTGGGGCTTGCCGGTTACAACACAGGCACAGATTCAACTACTGAGTGATATCGATGACCCGATGAGGCTGATTGCCCCGAAACAAAAACAATTGAAGAAACGGGCCAAAAAGAAAGGTTCAAAGGGCTAGCAGAAAGAACAAAATGAGTCAAATACGGGGTCGTTTCAAGAAAGATGCCGATAAGTCAGTGCTAGCATACAGCGCCTCAATTCAGTTTGATTGGCGGTTATACCCGTATGATATTGCGGGTAGCATCGTCCACGCCAGCATGCTCGCAAAACAGAGTATCATCACCGAGCAAGAAGCCACACTCATAATCGACGGACTAACTGATATTGCTAAAGAAATTTCTCAGGGCAAACTCCAATTCAAACCCGAACTGGAAGACATCCATATGAATATTGAGTCCCGTCTAATTAAGAAAATTGGTGATGCCGGCAAGAAACTGCATACGGCTCGCAGTCGTAACGACCAGGTGGCTTTGGATATAAAACTTTTCACCAAGGATGCCATAGTGCACACCATCGCACATATCATAGAGCTTCAAAATACTCTAGTCAATCTTGCCTCGGCACATAAAGATACCATTATCCCCGGTTACACACACCTACAGAGAGCCCAGCCAGTCTTACTGGCTCACCACTTCCTGGCTTACTTTGAGATGCTGGGACGAGACATCGAGCGATTTCAAGACTGCCTGGACAGGGCGGATGTTCTGCCATTGGGTAGCGGTGC
>JAPLHG010000106.1:0-1025 GCA_026389745.1 Chloroflexota bacterium
GGAAAACGGTAGCTAATAGCCCGGGCATTACCTGTGGGTGCTTCACCCATTTTCGCCGCAGTCTCCCGGGAATGCAAGCGACCGGTTAGAATACCATTCTTAATCAGATAGGTCTTGGTGGCCGGCGTACCTTCATCATCATATTTATAACTGCCTCGTAGTCCCGGGGCGGCGGCTGAGTCAATAATGTTAAGTTGAGAACCACCGAAAACTTTCCCCAGTGTCATTATTTCCTTAAGGGATTTGTTTTCGTAAACAAAGTCAGATTCGGATAGATGTCCGAAGGCTTCGTGTACAAATACGCCGGCGAGTACAGGGTCTAATACCACAGTGTACTGCCCACCATTTATCATCGGAGCCGATAGCATCTCTACAGCTTTTTGCGCCAGCTCTTTAATATCTTTGTGAAGTTTCCGTATTGGACTGAAATCATCCCGGCTACCCATACTCAAACCCGCCTGTTGTACATTGCCATTTTTCGCCGCAATAGCTACTGCTCTCAAGGTAACATCGGCCCTTTCTTGGATAATGAAGCTACCAGCGGAGTTCAGAAAGATGCCTTTTTTGTGGCTATCGCCGTAGCCGATGTTTGAGGTCTGGATACCAGACGCACTCCAGATGGCATTGTTATACTCGTCAAGTAGTAATTTCTTTTCGGCAAGTGAGATAAGAAGTGGATTTTCGGCGATGCCAGCTTTGACGGTTTCAACTATTGGCTTTGATTCAGCCAGTTGACTGGCCTCTTTACCAACGAACCGTGCCTGCTTTACTGCTAGCGCCGCCTTATCCTGGAGGTTGCCTAGGTCATTGAAGCTAACGAAGCCCCAGCCGCCTTTCACTAATGCTCGGATGTTACC
Source organism: Chloroflexota bacterium (assembly GCA_026389745.1). Lineage (GTDB taxonomy): Bacteria > Chloroflexota > Dehalococcoidia > Dehalococcoidales > Fen-1064 > Fen-1064. Next base: position 858 of record JAPLHG010000106.1, read on the forward strand.
GCCAATGGATATGGTTTTGCCAATAGATTCGAGCTGTTTGCCACGATAAGCGATATTACTGAACTGATTCTCTTCGAGGTGAGCTTCAATGTAGTCAGCGTTCTGCTTCTTGAGGATTTGAGCTAACTCTCGACCGATGGTTTCTAAATCTGGCATGTCAGTTTCAGT
>JAPLHG010000106.1:1104-5452 GCA_026389745.1 Chloroflexota bacterium
GCCATATGTGTTGTCAAACAAGTGAACAGGTTAATAGATACCGTACAATTTCACAGGGTGTAGAGGCAAAAGAAGAGGAGGGAGCAAGCCCTCCTCTTCTTCAAAGTTACTTCCTCGCTCCAATAGAGCAGAGATTGAGAGGCAGGTTTGGGAACAAATACCGATGACCGATGCAACAACACCGGTGTAACTAATTAACCAAGGCGATAATGGTATCCGAATCTACTGAACGAGTTCAAATTACACAATCTTTTTCCGCATCTTGATGTGTTTGATGTCCGCCTCAAAAAATGGCTTGCCGGTTTTCACAAAACCACGCGATTGATAAAAGGGGACAGCTGACCACTGTGCGTGAAGGATGACGTGTGGTATCTGCCGCTGTTTCAGTAATTCTTCTATGTTAGAAATGATTCCTCTACCAATGCCCTGTTTGCGGAAAGACTTGAGAACTGCCATTCTCTCGATTTTGGCACAATCAGCGGACGGGAATCGTACTCTGGCAGTACCGATTACTTTATCCCCATTTTTAGCTACAAATTGCAGAGCTGAGTCATCAAAGCCATCCCACTCTTCATCTCCCGAGATCCCCTGCTCTTCGATGAAAACCTTCCTTCTCACTTCGAACGCTTGTTTCAGTTCCAGTTCATCGTTTACCTGTTGATAAATAATCATACCCATTGTCGGGATTTATCCTGTATCTACATCGTTCGCCATCAGACTGATAAACAGTATCCCATGTAGCACTGCTCGCGAAGTAGAAAGGGGTGAGTCTTCCCACTCCGTTCTTGCCACGCACGGCAGAATTGATTGTTTTAGCGTTGGGGTCAATGACTTTATCGGATTAAGATAAAGGAACGGACTTGGTTACTAGCTTATCATATTGGATGCCATAGCCACTATCTTTTATGCCCAGCTCAGTGATGTACCCAGTCTCATTAACTTTGAATAAAATATCAACGGTTCTACTTTTCGCATCAAAGCCATTCCAAATGAACTCAGCGAAAGCCCGAAGATAATTGTAGCCACTTAGTGCTTTCTTAATCCCAGGGACGGTAATTTCTACTTTTGCCATTAATAAATAACTACCTCAGAATCGGAAAACCTGCTGCATTCAGATTCTATTCCCCCGCAGCAGCGGGTGTCAATAAGTATGTTCAGCCTTGACAATACAATTACCGAGTCAGTGAAAGGGAATGCCGGTTTTTAGATAGGTAGATTAGACTAACAGTGGCTAAATTGTGGTAATATCATTACTATTATGGTGGACCGGGGGATTCGAACTGACAGGGCCTGCCCGCGGATTTGCATAGTTTCAATCAAACTGATATACTGCTCCCCGACAGGTCGTAGGTTAAGGGAGTAAAATGGCACTGCGCTGCTACGGATATCCGTCCGGCAAGAGGTTTGAAGATGGGGCGCTCTGTATTGATATGAGTATTAAGCAGGATTCAGCCACTCCGGTAAGTGAGGAAAGGAGTCGCCAAACCATTCATTCGTAGCCGAGTGTGTTTGCCCTCAAGAAATGAGATATGTTATACTCGCAATAAGGGGAAAAAATTGACTGATTACGGTTATATCGCCTTCTTCCTAATAGCTTTAGTTATGTTTGTTGTAGTCTCTATTGCTCTTCCCCGTGCTCTAATCTATCCACGAGTAGTCCCCCGTAAACCAAATCCCGTCAAGACCGCCATTTATGAATGTGGCATGGAAACTACCGGCAAGACATGGGTTCAATTTAATTTCCGCTATTATTTTTACGCACTCATATTTTTAGCGCTGGATGTTCTGGCTGTTTTTCTTTATCCGTGGGCAGTTGAACTGAAGCAATTAGGCAGCCCGGCTCTTATTAGCATGCTTTTATTTGTTTTCGTCATCGCTATCGGCTACATTTATGCCTGGAAGAAGAAAGCTCTCGAATGGAAATAAGCGATATCTCAAAACCTTATGTCTATTCTGATATAGATCTGGATAAGGCAGAGGGCGAGGCTATAGGGGCAGCCAAAAAGCTGCGCCAACAGCCTATTGATGACCCCGATGCCTGGTTGGAAGAAGACGTTCGTCATAACGTTCTACTTACCACAGCCGACGCTGTAATTAATTGGTCACGCGCTTCATCAGTATGGCCCGTAAACTTTGGATTGGCATGTTGCGCTTTTGAGATGATTGCGACAGCTGCTTCCCGATTCGACATCTCGCGCTTTGGCATGGAAATCTTTCGCCCTTCGCCACGTCAGGCAGATCTCATGATTGTATCGGGAACCCTGGTATGGAAAATGGCACCCCAACTCAAGCGAATCTACGAACAGATGGCTGAACCGAAGTGGGTCATAGCAATGGGTTCCTGCGCTATCAGCGGAGGCCTCTTTCACCGCTCATACAGTGTTGTCCCCGGTGTTAATATGATAGTACCGGTTGACGTCTATGTGCCGGGTTGTCCGCCACGGCCTGAGGCTTTGCTTCACGGGATACAGATGCTCCACAAAAAGATAAGGCGACAAAGTATTGCTAGGAAAAGGGAATAGAGATGACCGTAGCCCTGTCAGCCACAGAGATAACTGCCAAAATAGAGGCAGAGTTCCCCGGGAGTATCGCTGAGGCAAGCAACAATAGCATCGTAGTTGAGAGCGAGTTCTTATTGCCGGTTGCTTCCTTCCTGAAAACTACTCCCGAACTTGATTTTAACTATCTTAGCTATATTACCGCCGTTGATTATCAAAACTACTTTGAAGTGGTCTACCACTTAGTTTCATTAGAACATAATCAAAGCCTGTTGATGAGGGTTCGCTGTACTGCTCGTGATAATCCCACTGTGCCTTCAGTAGTTAGCTTATGGAGAGGCGCTGACTTTCAGGAGAGAGAGATTTACGATCTTATGGGGATTAGTTTTACAGGACACCCCAACCTAAAACGTATTTTTCTATGGGACGGATTCCAGGGACATCCTCTAAGGAAGGATTTTAAGCAACAATGACATTAAAAACCGAAACTTTTGTCTTGAATGCAGGTCCTCAGCACCCCAGCACCCACGGGGTGTTCCGAATGCTTTTCACTCTTGATGGGGAGGTGATTCAAGATGTGGAGCCAATTTTGGGTTACCTTCATCGCGGGATTGAGAAGTTGGCTGAGGGTCTTAACTACACTCAAGACATCGTCTTCACCGATAGATTGGACTACCTCGCCTCAATGACCAACAACCAAGCTTATGTCATGGCGGTAGAGAAATTAGTCGGAATTCAGGTTCCGGAACGGGCTGAATACCTGCGGGTCATTATGGCCGAACTGATGCGGATTGCCAGCCACCTGATGGCAGTTGGTTTTCTATTGAATGATTTAGGCGCTTTTATGACTCCCCTTCTCTATATGTTCCGTGAAAGAGAAAAGATTCTGGACCTCTTTGATATGGTCTGCGGGCAGAGGCTTACCTATAATTATATGCGTATTGGCGGATTGAGCCACGATATTCCGGAAGAGTTTCTCCCCGCCCTCAAAAAATTCATTGACAGCCTGCCCGGATTTATTGCCGAGTATGACCAGCTTCTAGCCGAGAATGAAATAATGCTGATACGAACTAAAAATGTCGGCATTTTACCCAGGGAGTCAGCGATAAATTGCTCTGCCGCCGGGCCGGTGCTCCGCGGTAGCGGCGTGAAATGGGATGTTCGTAAGGCGAACCCTTATTCAATTTATGACCGTTTTAATTTCGAGGTACCAATCGGCACGGTGGGAGATGTCTATGACCGCTACCGGGTGAGAATTGAGGAGATGAAGCAGAGTACCCGCATCATCAAACAGGCGATAGAGCAGTTACCGCAGGGTGAAATTCAGGCTAAAGTGCCACGGGTGTTGCGCCCGCCTAAAGGCGAAGCCTACGGATATATTGAAGGGCCGAAAGGCGAACTCGGGTTTTATCTGGTATCAGATGGGTCAGCTAATCCTTACCGTTTACATATCAGACCACCGTCACTAATCAATTTGACGGCGCTCCGCGATTTGCTAATCGGCGTGAAAATAGCAGACGCAATGGCCATTTTCGGTAGTATTGACATCTGCGTAGGGGAGGTAGATAGGTAGTGTCAATCTTCAGCCAAAGTCTTAACCTACCCTCCTGTTACGCCGCCGCATTACCGCCAGATTGGCCCTTCGGGTTCTGGAGCCATATGCTGATTTTTATCATCATTCTCTTTGCTTTCATAATAGCCGGCGTTATGGGGTTCATCTACATTGAAAGAAGGGTGTTGGGACGATTCCAAATTCGCATTGGACCCAACCGGACAGGCCCATTCGGTCTTCTCCAGCCCGTAGCTGATGTATTAAAGATATTGATAAAAGAGGACATCGTCCCCTCCCA
>JAPLHG010000006.1 GCA_026389745.1 Chloroflexota bacterium
GCACCCCGTTGTATCCCAAACCTTTGGCTATAGCATACATTTTAGCGGCTCGGTCAAGTCTCGATTGTCTGCCTTTGTCTTTGGCATCTCTTTCTTCATCTAGTTTCTTCAGCAGTTTATCGGTAACTACACAACCGGGAAGCTGGTTGGCATTCATTGCCCTGCCGGTTCCATAAGGCAAAATATAGATGTTGGCTAACACAGGTGTTTTGTAGCCGTTCACTTTCAGCCATTGTATCAGCTCGTGTAGTTTCCTTGCATCATAGCCAACCTGAGTGATTAGGAACTTTGCCCCAGCCTCAATCTTCTTTTTTACTTTGTAATACTGGCCCATAAGCTCCGGTTCGGATTGCTTGAAGGGTGAAACTGCCGCACCAGCAAAGAAATCGGTGGGTGCCAAGATATATTTCTTTCCCATCGCCTCGTGTTCCAAGCCATGGTTCATCACTTCCACCAATTGCAAACCGTTTACCGAATCCAGGTCGAACACGGGTTTGCCTCTGCCTTTAAACCCGGAGGTAGAAGGATAATCACCTGTTAATATCAGCAGGTCTCTCACACCGAGGGCGGCTAGCCCGTAAAGCAAGCCTTCACACTGATTTCTATTCTTATCGCGGAAAGCGAAATGTACTAATGGCTCTATACCCAGCCTTTTGATTTCGGTGCAAAGTATTGCGGCTGATATTGCCGGACTTCCGCTCGGATTGTCTGTAACACTGATGGCATGAATTTTCCCCTTGGCCTTCGCTTTGCGGGCGTTCTCAATCACCTCTTCTTGCTGTAATTCAAAAGCACCTCTTCCTGGAATTTGTTCCCAGGTAACGCAAAAGACATCGGGATTGAGAATTGCCTCTTTAAATGTATTTGCCTGCTCCCTTAAACGTTTTTGTAGTCTTTCCTTTAGCATATTTGTGGATTCAGTGTCGGACAAAATGATATATTCATCAGACCCTATTTGTTGGCCCTCTTCTGTGCTTAGCGTGTGTTTAGAAGGGTCTTGCGATGATGATTCTATTACCAGAAGCAGAGTATTTTTGGTAATCCATCCGTCCTGGAACTTACGATAGAGCTGAAAAGCGGTGCCCTGCGGTTCAATATACCCCATGACAATCATTACTGGTAGCTCTCTTCGGGCTATATCTAGAGCTTTTTCATGATTAGGGATGTGTATTACCTCGAGAGCAGTACCAACTACTCCTTTTATCATATCGGGAAGCTCATGGTTATTGCTGATGACCAGGATTTTTTCTTTCTTACCACCGTCGGACATTTTGTTCCATCCTTTTCAAAAGCTTTCCGAGTTCACTTTATTTTTATACATCCCAGTATAACAAATCTCAGCTTTGGTGAGAAGAAAAAAGTATTTGTTCAATATAATTAATGAAGTGGGAGGGCAAAGCCCTCCCACTTCATTTAGTGCTTCTGAATTGGTGATAACTCGCATATCACAGCTAGTTTCTTATGCCTTAGCTGAAAAGTGACTTCTCTATTCTCTTGATTTTCTCGGGCTGATACCGGCAGTGAGAGAATTGATATCACAGCTGACACTACAAAGCGGTATAACGGCGGAATTACAGATTCTAATAATTAAGGTCACTCCTGCGGAGGCGGGAATCCGGCTTGTGGACCAGTAATGATCCCGGAGTGCTGTGACTGTACCCAGCGAGTTTCCTGTTCCTTGCGCTTCTTTTCGTTTTGTTCCAATTGTTCAATTTGTTGCAAGAGTCCTTCGTAATCATGGCGATATCTCTCCACCTCAGCTTCCAGTTCCGGGGTGCGTTTCAGGGCGGAGAATGCCTTAATGAGAAGCTCTATCATCTGGTCGAGTGAGACATTTTGTGGCAGTGCGGCAGTCGCTGGCTTGGGGGCTGATGTTTCTAGTGGTGTTTTCACTGGTTGAGGAACGTTTGTTCCATGCATAAGCCCGGTGCGGATAAATTCTTTGCGGTACAGGTCAATTGCCTGCCGACTGACACCGAATTGTGTGGCAATGCTCTGGGATGTCTTACCTTCGCGTAATGATTTCAGGACAATATTGCGGTCAACAATGGCTTTTCTTGCCATAACTCCTATTCCTATCGGTTTTTTGAGTTTTTTTCATACTAGCAGACACTTAAAGCAGTGTCAAGTAATAAATTAGCGTGGTCAGGGTGCCGGGAGAAGCTAGGTTTGCCTTATTAGGGCAATGATTGGATGTGTTGTTTTACATCCTTTATTTTTCTGGTGCCCTGACGCCTGGCCATCAAGGCAGTGTAGCGGAATACATTCTTCGCCTTGCCCTGGACGATGATTACTTGCTTCATTGCTTGCCTCCCACAGGTTATTACTTGTTATCTTGAATTATAGCAAGTATCAAATAAATACGCAAGTAATCTTACAGCAAGTTATAACAAATAAGGCAAGTTTAATTATTTGTGATGCAAGTAATAAATTTTCAGTAAGACGAGTGCAAGTTATGCGTAAATATTATCTCTGATTAATGGTAAGTAATGCACGCTCTAGCGTACTCTAACTCACTCACGCTCTCTGTTTCTTGTAAAAGCTGGTGTTGTTTCATCGGTCATCGGTATTTGTTCCCAACGACCCGCCTCTCAATCTCTGCTCTATTGGAGGAGGAAGTAACTTTGAAGGGGAGGAGGACTTGCCCCCTCCTCTTATTTTGCCTCTACACCCTGTGAAATCGTACGGTATCTATTAACCTGTTCACTTGTAGTCTTTGACAAAATGTTACGCCTTGGGTAGAATTTAGTTAATTTCGCGGGATTAGTTCAGGGGTAGAACGCCTGCTTTCCAAGCAGGTTGTCACGGGTTCGAATCCCGTATCCCGCTCCAAGTTAAGATGTGTACTTGTCTTCCCATTGGCTGGCTCGGGCGTAAGACCGGTAAAGGTTTCTACGACTACAAGTAAGCATCTCGCTCTGGATCTTGTTGCTTGCTCCAGATAAAGATAAAGGGAGGTTTACCAAAGATGAGCCCCCCTTTCAATATATATTCCAGTCCAGACAGCTATTTTTCTTCAATAGTAATACTATCTATGTGAACTAGAACACCATTCGTAGAGTGATTTTTAAACGAGGATATTGAGTACTGATGGCAAGACGCTGAAACGTGCCGGCGCATCTCCCAGTAATTCTCCGTCAGCCTGTATGGACATACGGCTTTTCGGGTAAATTTCCACTACCTTTGCTCTTTTCAGAGTGACTTTGGGGTGAGTGAGATGGGTACCGCGATATATTCTTGGTAATGAACAAAGCAAGTCAGGTTTACTGATGTCACCGATAATGAGCACGTCAAACAAACCATCGCTAGGGTCGGCTTCAGGCGCTACGAACATACTGCCCCCACCGTATTTGCCATTACTCATTATAATAGTGCAGACCTTCCTGTTCTCTTTCTGCCCATCCAGTGTCATTTGAATTTCACGGTTTTTGTAGGTTATGAAAGTGCTGAGGAGTCCCATCAGGTATGATGGTTTCCCTCCCAGAGATTTGAATTTCCTGGTTGTGGCCCTCACAACTTCGGCGTCAAAGCCCAGCCCTGCGAGATTGACAAACAGCCTTTTATTAGTTTGTTTATTGTTTACAGGTTCAACAACACCGAGGTCCACGGATAGTTTCTCGGGATTCAAAAGCCGCTGACAGGCTTCCTGATAATGTCTGGATACGCCAATGGTGCGGATGTAATCACTACCGGTGCCGGTGCCTATAATCCCCAGCTCAACATCTTTTATTCCGCCGGAGGCGTATAGTCCGTTAACGATTTCATTGATGGTGCCATCGCCGCCTACGGAAACAACGAGTTTATAACCTTTGCTGACGGCTGATTTAGCAAGTTCAATGGCATGTCCCGGTGCCTCGGTGATATCGTGCTCAAATCTTAGGCCTATTTTTTTGAGCAGTTGTTTGATGTAAGGCCATTTTTTGGCTGTCCTGCCAGCACCAGCCGCAGGGTTGACAATCAGCCTGGCATAAGACAAATCCCACCTCCGGAGTATGGAGTACTGCTGTTATTATACTCTGTTGACGTATTATAGCATAGTGTTTTCAGGAATTGTCGTATTGCCTCATAATAAACTGTTACCGAAGAGGTAATGGTTGCCTCATAAATACTGTTACCGTAGTGTCTTTA
>JAPLHG010000045.1:0-1381 GCA_026389745.1 Chloroflexota bacterium
AATGGTAACCTCACCCGGTGGCACGACGGCAGAAGCCATCCGCAAATTTGAAGAGAACGGCTTCGCCAACCTGATTTACCAGGCAGTGAAAGCCGCATACGAAAAAGCCAGGACACTAGACACCAGCCAGAAGTAGCATCCCTCTGGATTTGAGATAAAACAACTTTCGCCAGAAATAACTGCCAGAAATCTCTCGGAAAGCTCTTGAAATTCCGGACTACAAGCTAAAGCTACTTATTTTACGGGTGAAGTTTCTTATACTTTGCCAGAAGCGCTTCTTTGGTCTCCTTGTGGGCAGGGTCAGGTTGACAAGCGTCTACCGGGCAGACCTCAGCACACTCGGAGGAATCATGAGCGCCAACGCACTCGGTGCATTTATCCGGATTAATGACATATATGGAATTGCCCTCGCTGATTGCCTGATTTGGGCACTCAGATTCGCAGGCTCCACAACTAATGCAATCCTCACTAATCTTGTATGCCATAAATACCTCCTCATTACTTAAGGGACAACAAAACTCGTCTCAATTAGAGAGCTACTTTTTATCTAAAAGTTTCTTCCGCAGAGCTTTGGCAACATGCCAAGGCACTAAGCTATCAATATCACCACCAAGACTGACGACTTCCTTAAGCAGACTGGAACTCAGGAATTGATATTGTAAGCTGGTCATCAAACACACTAGTTCCAACTCCGGGCACAGCTTTTTGTTCATCAACGCCATTTCAAACTCACGCTCAAAATCGGTACTCATTCTCAAGCCGCGCACCATTGTTTGTGCTCCAATTTCCCGGGCAAAATCAACCACCATTCCGGAAAACGGCCGAACCTCAATGTTAGGGAAATCTTTGGTGGCTTTCTTTGCCATAGCTAGTCTTTCCTCTGTGTTAAAAAGAACAGCCTTGTCAGCCGGGCTTCTATAAATCCCGATGATCAGCTTATCGAAAATCCGCGATGCCCTGATGGCAATATCAAGATGTCCGTTGGTGATGGGGTCAAAGCTTCCTGCGTAAACAGCCACTGTCACGTTTAGTTCTCCTTTTGGTAGATTGAAATAATGCTATCACCATGATGGTGTTCTTTGAACAGATTCAGCATGCCATACTTTGCCTGCAAAGGGAAACGGGAGGAGTGGGTTACCACTACTATTGAATCCTGATTAATCAGTTTCGAGTTTGCTAGTTGTTCCACTACATCACCAATCGAAGTATCTGCATAAGGTGGGTCTATCAAGACGATACTATACTCCTTATCCAGAAAAGAGAGGGCTTTAGCCACCATACCGCAATAGACGTGTGCTTTTGCCCTAAGTTTTGTTTTTTCCAGGTTAAATTTGATTATATCACAACACCTTCGTTCACAGTCAACAAAGTCCACCCAGCC
>JAPLHG010000045.1:1419-4574 GCA_026389745.1 Chloroflexota bacterium
ATAGAAAAGATGGCGCCACGCACTATGTCCGTCGCCGGACGGAGACCTGTACTGGGGACTCTCAGAAGGGCACCTTTAGCAGTACCTGTAATAACACGTAACATTATGTTAATAATAGCCAATCGGTGAGGGGAGTGTCAAACTTTAATTCTTTCCAGCAATCTCACCGGATACCCTTTCTCATTCTCAGCAATCGGCCTTCCATGCACGAAGCACAGGATATTAAAATCCAGCTCTGCCATACGGCGAACTGAAGCCACCGCCTAGTTGAGGCCGCTAGCCGCAGTTTTGAGCGGTAGGCGAAGAACGTCATGCCTTTTGTTCAGAGCATCGGCGACAATAAGTAATTTTTGCTGTGGCGTATACAGGCTGATGCTTCCTGACGTATGCCCGGGTGTTGGCACAACCTGCAAACCACCCAGCGCTGGAAATACCTCACCCCCATCAAGCAGAGTATCAACATCTTTAGCTTGAAGAACAAAGCGCCGCCGCAGAGGAGATAACGCCGGCGGGCTCAACAGCTTACCAAAATAATTTCCCGCAGGGTGTGGCAGGATACCACCATCAGCGGCAAAATCCGCTCTAGGGGCAGCCACCCTTGCTTTGGTCAGTTTCCTTAGTTCAGCTAATCCCCCAAAGTGGTCCATATGATTATGGGTAAGAATGATGAGACCAATCTCTTCCGGCGAACGTCCCAGAGAGTGGATAAAGTGAACCACGCCCGGTGTGCTGCCATGTAAGCCAGTATCAATTAACGTCAGATGCTCTTCAACAAGCAGGAACATATTGGCATACCTGATGGTAATTTGATAGACCTGAGAGATGATTTGCATCATGAACATATATTTAGGAAACCCTAAATCAGAAATACCAAACTGTAAACAATATCATCCGATTCGCCATTGCAAGCGAAGCGCGGCAATCTCTGGATTATCCCCGTCTACTCTATCCACTGCTTCCCAGTCAAGCCTAACCGCTCAAAAATATCATCCACATAGCGCAAGTAATACTGGATATCGAACAGTGCTTCAAGCTCTTCGGGAGATAAGACAGCCACCACTTCAGTATCAGCCTTCAGCAGATTGATAAACTTCTCACTTCCCTGCCACGTTTTCATGGCATTACGCTGTACCAGCTTATAGGCGTCATGGCGGCTCATCCCTTTATCGATTAAAGCCAATAAAACCCGCTGGGAGAAGAGCAGACCTCGGGTAATACCCATATTCTTTTTCATTTGTTTCGGGTAGACCAGCAAATCTTTCATCACCGAGGTAAAAACTGTCAGAGAGTAATCAAGCACCAGACAGGCATCGGGCAGGATAACTCGCTCCGTAGAGGAATGGCTGATATCGCGCTCGTGCCACAGGGTAATATTTTCCATCGAAGCCACAGCATAGCCTCTAACCAGCCTTGCCAGACCGCTTACTCTTTCACAAAGCTCCGGATTGCGTTTGTGGGGCATCGCCGAGGAACCTGTCTGACCGGGGCTGAAAGGCTCTTCGACTTCCCTCACCTCGGTTTTCTGCAAAGACCTTATCTCCGTAGCGAATTTTTCCAGAGAACTGGCGATGATTGCCAGCGTGGTAACAAACTGGGCATGACGGTCACGCTGGAGTACCTGATTTGATATTGGCGCTGGGGCAAGCCCCAACTTCGCACAAGCCTTCTCCTCAATCTGTGGTGTCAGAGTAGCATAGGTACCTACTGCTCCGGAAATCTTACCCACCGCAATCACTCTTTTCGCTTCTTGGAGCCGTTGCCGATTGCGATTCATCTCCGCAAACCACAATGCCAATTTTAATCCGAAAGTAATTGGCTCGGCGTGAACACCATGAGTCCGGCCTGTCATCGGGACATGCTTGTATTTGATTGCCATTCCCCCCAGGGCAGAAATCAATTCTTTGATATCCTCAGCGAGTATGTCCGAAGCCTCGATGAGCTGTAAACTGAGAGCGGTATCCATCACATCAGAGGAAGTCATACCGAGATGGACATAGCGTGATTCTTCCCCCACACTTTCAGCAATGGCACCGAGGAATGCAGTTACATCATGGTGAGTTTCCCTGAGGATTTCATCCATTCGTTTGAAATCGACATGCGCCATTTTGATTTTAGGGATGGCTTGTCTGGGAATGACCCCCAATTGTGCCCAGGCTTCACAGACGGCGATTTCAACCTCGAGCCACTTGTCGAATTTGTTCCCATCTGACCAGACCTTTTTCATCGCTGGTCGGGAATACCGCTCAATCATTTGCCGTCTCCTTGCAGTTTTTTCCGGTATTCTTCGTATGCCCTTCTGATATTATCATATTTCAAGCCGAGAATCTCGGCGGCAAGATAAGCGGCATTCTTGGCTCCCGCCGACCCTACGGCAACACAGGCAACCGGTATACCCGCAGGCATCTGCACAATGGAGTAGAGAGCATCCACACCTTCCAGTTCACCACCAGGTAACGGCACACCGATAATAGGGAGCGTTGCCCAACTTGCCAATACACCGGGCAAATGAGCGGCGCCTCCGGCGGCGGCGATGATAACCTCAATGCCACGCTCCCGCGCCGTCTGCCCATACTGTCGGGCTTTTTCAGGAGTGCGGTGCGCCGAGATAATATTGACCTCATAATCAATACCCAGTTCTTTGAGAATATCCAGCGCCGGCTGGACTGCTTCGGTATCCGATTTAGAACCCATCACTACGCCGACTAGTGCCATCGTCCTTACCCCACTATTTAATATTTTGATATTAGAACTTATGATTTGAAAAGAGCTATATCTTTTCTGTAATGACAGTCTTCAAACTTTATCCGTGAGGCATTAGCATAGACCTTTTCTCGCGCTTGAGCAATTGTTTTCCCCATCGCTACCACCGTCAGAACACGCCCGCCGTTGGTCAAAACTTCCCAGGGAGTTGCACCTATCTTCGTGCCGGCGTGAAATACCATTACATCCTTATCGACATCATGCAAGCCGCTGATAGGAAAGCCGGTCTTATAACTCCCGGGATAGCCACCCGATGCCATCACTACACCGACACAGGCATCATCGGCGCATTCGACTTTTACCTTGTTGAGCTTACCCTTGATAACTGCCAGAATAATGTCCACTAAATCTGTCTTCAGCCGCGGCAGAATGACCTGCGTCTCCGGGTCGCCGAA
>JAPLHG010000082.1 GCA_026389745.1 Chloroflexota bacterium
AGTTGTGGTTTGTGCCGCCTCCGGTGTCGAGGTTGGAACAGAACAGGTCTGGTCATATTGCAATGAAAATAATCTGCCACGCCTTATTCTCATTAATAGAATGGGCCGTGAGAATGTTGATTTTCTCAAGGTGGTAGAGCAGATTCAGACTAAGTTCGGACGTAAATGCCTGCCTATTCAGTTACCCATCGGAGCGCATACCAGTTTTAAGGGGGTCATTGACCTGCTGAAAATGAAGAGCTACACAGGCACAGCCGCGCAGGAAGGCGATGTCCCACCGGAATTACAAAGTCAGGCTAAATCCCTGCGTGAAAGGCTAGTGGAATCCATTGCCGAAACGGAAGACAGTCTGCTCGAGAAGTATCTGGGTGGGGAAGAACTTGCTCAGGGAGAGCTTCAAAAAGCCTTGCGGCAAGCCGTAGTCACTGGCAAGCTGGTGCCCATTATGGCAAGCTCCGGCTTGCAGAATATTGGCGTCATTCCTTTGATGGATGCCATTGTCAGTTATCTTCCTGCTCCCAAAGAACGCGAAATTCTAATTGTCGGGGATGGTAACCATCCGACTAAAATGGCGGTGAACCCTGCTGGACCTCTTGCCGCTCTGGTATTTAAGACCAGCGCCGACCCCTACGTGGGCAGGTTGACTTATTTCCGTGTTTATAACGGAGCTATCAACAGCAACTCGCAGGTGTGGAATGTAACCCGCGGAGAGAATGAACGAATCGGTCAGCTTTTTGTTTTGCGTGGTAAAAATCAGGAGCCAGTGCCGGAGATTGCAGCGGGTGATATTGGAGCAGTCGCGAAATTAACCGTAACTGCCACCGGTGATACCCTGGGTGCCAAAGACAAGCCGGTCAAGATTGTACCTGTTACCTTCCCCGAACCCCGATTCAGTGAAGCTGTCTATCCGAAGACCAAACTAGACTTGGATAAGCTTGGGGCATCACTTACTAAGATAGTGGAGGAAGACCCGACTCTAAAGATGCATCGGGAGACTACTACCAGCGAGACTATCATCTCCGGACTTGGAGAAATACAGCTTGGTGTTGCCGCTGAGAAGATGGCGCGCAAGTTTGGGGTGAATGTTGAACTGTTAATGCCCAAAGTACCTTACAAGGAAACAATCACCGTCCAGACTAGTGCCGAATATAAGCATAAGAAACAGACTGGCGGTCATGGTCAGTACGGACATGTTGTGCTGGAATTGGAGCCGCTACCGCGTAGTTCAGGCAGAGAGTTTACCGAAAGAATCGTCGGTGGCTCGATTCCCAAAAACTTCATTCCTGCCGTGGAGAAAGGCGTCAACGAAGCTGTTCTGGAAGGTGTGCTGGCAGGCTACCCGGTGGACGATGTTAGAATTACAGTCATTGATGGCAGTTACCATCCGGTTGACTCTTCGGAAATCTGTTTCAAGATTGCCGGCGCAGGCGCTGTCAAGAAAGGGTTGACGGATGGTAAACCCATCCTCCTTGAACCAATCATGAAAATCAAAATAACCGCTCCTGATACATATACCGGCGATATTATTAGCGACCTGAACACAAAAAGAGGTCAGGTGCAGGGAATGATTCCGGAGGACGGTACTAATCTTATCGAAGCCATTGTACCTCTGGCTGAAGTTCAGCGTTACGCTATTAACCTGAAGTCTATTACACAGGGCAAAGGCACTTACTCAATGGAGTTTAGCCACTATCAGGAAGCACCGCCACTCGTCACTCAAAAGATTATTGCCGCTAAACAGGCTGACAAAGAGAAGGAAAAGGTTTAGTAGCCACCCGGTCTCAAGATTATATTTATCATTTAAATTCTCCCCCTGGAAGGGGGAGAATTTTTTATGTTTTGAAGGAGCAGAAAGTTGCCATTCCAAAACTCTCAAACAGTTGATTCTCGACTGCTATCCCTGTATCATTATCTAAATTATGGTTGATAAATCGTCGGATAAGCTGGCGGTTGAAGTAGAAAAGGTGTCCTTCAATTATTCAAAATTGAAGGCGCTGGATAATCTGTCATTGCAAATGCCGCGGGGTATCAGTTTTGGACTTCTTGGTCCTAATGGTGCCGGGAAAACAACTCTCATCCGTATTTTGGTTGGGCTCCTTCTACCAAAAGAAGGCAAAATTCGACTTCTGGGACAAAGTCTTTCCCGACAGATGGCTCATCTCATTGGCTATATGCCGCAACAACACTCTCTCTACAATGAACTGTCCGTAGCGCAGAATGTGGACTTCTTCGCTAAAATTTACCGGCTGAGGAATCGAAGCGAACGAGCGGGACGAGTCGAAGAAGTGCTCCGTCTGGTAGGCCTCTGGGGGCGCCGTAATGATGGCATAATGAAGCTGAGCGGCGGGATGAAACAGCGGGTCAGCCTTGCCTGTGCCATCGTCCACAATCCGCCCATTCTTTTCCTTGATGAGCCTACGGTTGGTTTAGACCCGGAACTGAGGGCTAATTTCTGGCAATACTTTGCCGTTCTGAATAGTCAGGGTGTTACTATCATTGTTTCCAGTCATACGATGGATGACGCCACTCACTGCGACCGATTGGCATTTCTCCGTAACGGCAAGGTCATTGCCGAGGGAACGCCTAATCAACTCAGGCAGGCGATTGGCAAAACTGACGCTACTCTGGAAGATGCCTTTCTCCATTTTGTCCGACGCGAGGAGAAGAATGTTGCCTAGATACGCACTTACTATTGCCGGCAGGATTTTCAATCAGATTGTGCGTGACCGCCGCACTTTTGCCTTGATAATGATAGTACCAATCGTGGTGATGACTCTCATCTGGTTGAGCTTCCCGAAAGAACTAGGTATGCTGGATTACATTGCGCCGGCGCTTCTGGCAACGCTGGCAATTTTCTTCGGATTCCTGCTCACCGGCATCAGTTTTCTCAGGGAGCGCTCTCAAGGCACACTGGAGCGTTTGATGGCTTCACCCGTGTCCCGATTAGACATCGTGCTTGGGTATTTGTTTGGATTCTTTACCTTTGCTCTGGCACAGACGGCTATTATCGTGTTCTATACCATCTATGTGCTGGATGTCCATTACACCGGCGACCTGTGGCAAATTTTTGTCTTTCAGGTGGTGGTTTTAACGGGAGCAATCAATCTGGGTATCTTCATCTCCACCTTTGCCCGCAACGAATTTCAGATGGTGCAGTTCATACCTCTCATCATTTTGCCTCAGGTGTTTCTCTGTGGAGTGCTCTGGCCCGTGGAGCAAATGTCCAGTGCTCTTCAGTGGGTGGCAAAGTTCCTGCCGCTTACTTATGCCGTGGATGGTTTGAGAGAAATAATGTTGCATGGTAAGAGTCTGATTGAGGTTGGTTTTGACTTGGGAATACTGGTCGCTTTTACAGTTGGCATCTCTATCATCACAGCATTTACATTGAGAAGAGGTGCGGGTAATTAGCCACGATAGTGTTCGAACTGTGATAAAATGTATCCGTCAAAATCAGGTATTAACTATATGGTGGGGTGAAAGATAAAGTGAAGGCGGTTATTCTGGTAGGGGGGCATGGGACCAGACTGCGTCGCTTGACCTACAATACGCCCAAACCAATGGTGCCTGTATTGAATATGCCTTTTTTGGAATATGTTATCCGTAATCTCAGAGGGCATAATATATTAGATATTATACTGGCGCAATACTATCTCGCTGAGTCTATGGAGAATTATTTCGGCGATGGCAGTAAGTTCGGGGTCAAATTAAGGTATGTAATGGAAGGCAGTCCCAGAGGAACCGCTGGCGCGGTGAAGAATGTTGAGAAATATCTGGATGACACATTTCTTGTCCTGAATGGAGATATTTTCCATAATTGTGATTTCACGAATATGGTTAAATTTCACCATCGGCATAGAGCCAAAGCCACCATAGCTCTGACACCGGTAGAAGACCCGACTATCTATGGGGTGGTCGAGACCGATCGGCGTGGCAAAGTAAAGCATTTTTTCGAGAAGCCGGAACCGGGAGAAGTTTCCACCAATATGATAAATGCCGGCACATATGTTCTTGAGCCTGAGGTTCTACAGTGGATACCACCGGATACCAAATACAGCTTCGAACGTGAGCTTTTCCCACAAATGTTAACAGATGACAAACCGGTTTATACTTACTCCTTCCATAACTACTGGATGGATATGGGTACAGCGGAGAAATATCTGCAATTGCACCGTGACCTTCTGAGTGATAAATGTGATAACCACTCCCTCGAAAAGGATGTTATTATCGGCGATAAGTGCAATATTCATTCCTCAGCACAGTTCAGTGGCAGTGTAATCATCGGTGATAATTGCACTTTCGGTCGTGGGGTGAGATTAGCAGGACCTGTGGTGATAGGACCCAATTGCGCTATTATGGAGGATGCGGTAATTGCAGACTCTGTGGTTTGGGACAATGTCACTATGAATACGCGAGCGGTCATTAAAAGCTCTGTGGTGGCAAATAACTGTATCTTAGGCAGCGACAGCTATCTTGTAGATGCAGTACTTGGCGACCACGTTACTGTCGACGAGGGTTGTAAGCTCAAACCGGGCGCTCGCATTTTGCCTGGCGGGACTGTCAAAGACACCTAGCAATTCAGTAAGCTTTTCTCGCTTTACTATTACTGTGTTATAATTTTTGTGCTGGATTTATTACTATGCGGGATAAACTGGAACAAATCAACAAAAGATATAAAGAGCTTGTTGAGCAGATGGGGAACCCCGAAGTAGCGGCTGACCACAAACAGATCACCAAGCGGGCTCAGGAGAAAGCTTCTCTTGATAACATTGTGGGACTATATCAGGAATACAAAACCACGGTGAAATCTCTGGAAGAGACACGAGCCATGCAAAGTGGCAAGCTCGATGCGGAAATGCTGGCGATGGTCAAAGAAGAAGTTCGTCAGCTTGAAGAGAAGCGGGGTCGTCTTCAGGAAGAATTGAAACTTGCTCTTTTACCCAAAGACCCGAACGATGAGAAGGATATTATTATGGAAATTCGGGCGGGGGCGGGTGGTGATGAGGCGGCACTCTTTGCCGCTGACCTTTTCCGGATGTACAGCCGTTATGCTCAAGCAAAAAGGTGGAATGTAGATGTCATCAGTTCCAGCGAAAGTGTTGGCGGTGGTTTTAAGGAAATCATCCTTGAAATCAGTGGCAAGGGTGTGTTCAGTCGTCTCAAGTATGAGAGAGGAGTACACCGTGTCCAGAGAGTGCCGACAACCGAAGCCTCCGGGAGAATTCATACTTCCACTGCTACTGTGGCAGTATTGCCCAAAGCCGAAGAGGTGGATTTATCTATTGACCCTAATGACCTCAGGATTGATATTTTCCACAGTGGCGGCGCCGGCGGACAGAATGTAAACAAAGTGGCGACCGCAGTACGTATTACCCATTTGCCGACCGGTATGGTGGTAGTCTGTCAGGATGAGCGTTCTCAACTCAGGAACCGTCAGAAGGCAATGGCAGTTCTCCGTTCCCGCCTGCTCGATATTGAACGAAGCAAACAGGAACAGGAAATGAGCTCCATGCGCCGCTCTCAGGTGGGCACTGGCGAACGCAGTGAGAAAATCCGCACCTACAATTTCCCGCAGGATCGGGTTTCCGACCACCGCATCGGCTTGACGCTCCACAGCCTGCCGAGGATTATGCAGGGTGAACTCGACCAGCTCATTGACACTCTGGCAACCGAGGACCAGGCAAAGCAGTTGCAGGAACAATTGGCATGACGAGGCGACAGGCTCTTAGCCATGCCAGAAAGCTACTTGCCACTAACAATATTGAAGGTGCCTCTCTGGAAGCTGAGTTACTGTTAAGATATGCTCTCAAAATCGACCGCATCCAGCTTTATACCGAACCTGACCAGGGACTAACCCCACAACAGGAAGAGACTTACCGGCATTGTATTGAACGCCGTCTTAAAGGGGAGCCGAGTGCCTACATCGTTGGGCACCGTGAGTTCTTCGGGCTGGATTTCTATGTTGATAAAAATGTGCTGATTCCCCGACCCGAAACAGAACTACTGGTGGAGCAAGCGATTGTCCGCAGTAGAAAATATTCTGCTCCGGTCATCGTCGATGTCGGTACTGGATGTGGTGCCATTGCTACCAGCTTGGCACTTAATCTGCCCAATGCCCGCATCTATGCCACCGATGTTTCAGAGGTGGCAGTGAATGTAGCACGGTGCAATTGTCAGAAACACAGAGTTCAGGACAGAATCAGTCTCCTCATTGGAAATATGCTTAAGCCTCTTCCTGAATCGGTTGATATCATCGTTGCTAATCTGCCTTATGTCAGAACTACTAACTTACCTCAGGTGAATACAATTGGTTTTGAGCCGTGTTTAGCACTTGATGGTGGTGCGGATGGTTTGGGCATAATACATCAACTCTGTATCCAGGCGAAGGATAAACTATTGTCATCCGGTTGTTTATTGATGGAGATAGGTATGGGGCAAGGCACAGCAGTCACTAATCTTTTGCACGATATATTCTCACAAGCGAGTATCAAAATCATTCTGGATTTAAGTGGGATTGCTCGTGTTGTTTGTTTAACACTGCCTTCGTACTAGCAAAGCGCACAGAGTAGCATCTTCCGTACGCCGAATGACTGACTTGACGCTGTTTTTGCTTTGATGTTAAATTCAGTCCAGTGTTTTTACCTGTGTATAGAATTCGCAGTTAGGAGGAAATGGCACAAGATGAATATGATTGTCTGCGTGAAGCAGGTGCCCGACCCTGAAGCACCGCCGGCCAGTTTCAAAATTGACCCGTCAGCCAATAAGGTGGTGCCACCAGCGGGTGTCCCGCCGGTCATCAGCCCTTTTGATGAACAGGCGGTTGAAGCGGCACTGAGAATTAAGGATGCCAAGGGCGGTAAAATCACCGTCCTCAGTTTGGGTACTAATCTATTAAGGGATGTCGTTAAGAAACCGCTATCTATGGGTGCCGATGAGCTTATCCTGTTAGAAGCCCCCGCTTTTGCTGATGGCGATAGCTGGTCGACTGCTTACGCTCTGGCAATGGCGATTAAGAAAATTGCCCAGTATGACCTTATCATCTGCGGTCGGCAGGCGGCTGACTGGGATTCCGGCCAGGTGGGTGCTTGCATTGCTGAGACACTGGGATTGCCTCAGGTTACCGTTGCCAAGAAGGTAGAGGTTGCAGATGGCAAGGTCAAGGTAGAAAAAGTTACCGCTGATGGGTATGTGGTCATTGAGGTTGCTACACCGGCGCTGATTACAGTCGGTAATGAGCTCGGTGCACCGCGTTATGCCACCATCAAGGGTGTTATGGCGGCAGAGCGGAAAGAGGCGATTGTCTGGAAGCTGGCTGATATTGGTGTTGATGTCTCCAAGGTTGGAGCCGCAGGTCGCCGTACCAAAATACTCAAACTCTTCCGGCCCGTTCGTGAGGGCAAATGCGAAATCATCACCGGCGAAAATGAAGAGGATGCGGCGGCTAATCTAGCCAAGAAACTTGTGGAGGTAAAACTGCTCTAATGTCGTTTTTACGGCTGAAGGGTAGTTTAATTAAAGAGAAAGACGATGGCTGATAATAAAGGCGTTATGATTCTTGCCGAGACGATAGATGGTAAGCTGGCTCCCATTGCCAAAGAACTACTTGGTTGCGGTCGGAAGCTGGCTAACGAGTTTAAAGAAGAGTTAAGTGCTCTGTTGGTGGGTAGTGGTGTGACGAGTGTTGCGGCTGAAGCTATTACCTTCGGTGCCGATAAAGTTTATGTCGTTGATGGCCCCCCTTCTGAAAGATTATAGTACTGATGCTTATGTGGTGGTTGTTGAGAAAGTAGCCAAGCAGGCGAATTCTCGGATTCTGCTGATGGGCAGACTACCATCGGGCGTGACCTAGCGCCGCGTGCCGCCTTTAGATTGGGTACGTCAGTTACGCTGGATTGCGTTGCGCTGGAGATTGATGTGGTTTCCAAGTTGCTTCTGCAGACCAAGCCGGTTTACGGTGGAAACGCAAGGGCAATTTATACAATGGAGACCTTACCTCAGATGGCGACTGTCAGAGCCAAGGCGATGTCCGCCCTGGCGCCGGATAGCTCCAGAAAGGGGGAGGTTATTACGATTGCCGCCGGATTGGATGCCAGCGCAATCAAAACTCATGTTCTTCAGAAAGTCGTGCAGGAGGCGGAGGGTATCAAGCTTGAGGACGCTCCCATCATCATTGCGGGTGGCAGAGGCATCGGTAGTGCCGTTGGCTTCAAACAGTTGGAAGAGCTTGCCCAAATGCTTAAGGGAGCGGTGGGTGCCAGCCGACCGCCCTGTGACAATGGTTGGGTGCCGGATACAATCCAAATCGGTTTGACGGGCAAGATTGTTTCGCCTGATGTCTATATTGCGGTTGCTGTTTCTGGCTCCAGTCAGCACCTTGCCGGCTGTTCCGGTGCCAAGAATATCATTGCCATCAATCGTGACCCGGAGGCTAACATCTTCAAAGAAGCTCGTTTTGGTGTTGTCGGCGATTGGAAGAAGATTATTCCTGCTTTCCAGGCGAAGGCAAAGGAATTACTTGGCAAATAGAAATATTCTGGTCCGGAGTCCTAGGAGAGAGGGAAAGTAAAACTCTCCCTCTCGTGTTATCTTCCTTTCCTTGAACTTCGGCCTCTGATTGGTGTATATTTGAATAGGACGCGGGGTGGAGCAGTGGCAGCTCGTCGGGCTCATAACCCGAAGGTCGTTGGTTCAAATCCAACCCCCGCTACCAACTTCCAGCTTCAAAATCCATCAAAAACCCAACCAAAGCTATCCCTTACTGAACATAAAGTGTTCACAACTTCTAGCTTCAAAGTGTTCACAAACCCCCAAAAAGTGTTCACAAGGGAATTGCTATTAACCTTTCTTAAAAGTAGAGCCAATGGTTTATCTCCAAGGACTATCACCGACTATGAATGGCGGTTACAGCGGTTCATTGGCTATCCCCTAACTTCCCAGGGTATTAAGGACTTCTTGGATAACCTTACTTGTAAGAATGGCAAGTGGAACTATTTTAAGTGTGTAAGAGCACTAATCAACTGGCTATACCGAAATAACCACCTCTCGGACAACCCTATCACCTTCGTAGAGACACCAAAACGCCAAAAGAAGCTCCTCCCTGCCATTAGCCAAGAGCAACTCCACACCTTGCTGGAACATTGCCACTGTGACCGAGACAAGGCTATATTGAACTTCCTGTGGTATTCGGGAACAAGGCTGTCAGAAGCTGCCAGTATCAAGGCTTCAGATTTCAACTGGAGTGAGGGTACTGTAATTGTTCTAGGGAAGGGTAACAAGTTCAGGAAGGCATTATCAGGCAATGGTATTGTTAAGGCTTGGTTTACTTCCCATGATAACTTTGAACTGGATGCTAGCGGTATCCAGATGATGCTTAAAAGATTGGGCAAAGAATCTGGTATCCATTGCAATCCTCATTCATTCCGTAGAGGCTTTGCGGTTCATCAGGTGAAGAGTGGTTTGTCTACTCGTGTTGTTCAGGCACTAGGTGGCTGGGAACAAATCTCTATGGTTGAACGCTATACCAAATCCTTGTCCTTTGATGATGCCTTAAAGCTGTACAAAGGAACACAGGACTAACAACCCGATAGACGAAGCTAGATTGTTCACAAGGCTAGGCTGGTTGTTCACAAGGGTAATCTAGGTTGTGATAGCCATAGCTTCCCTTGTAGTCTTATCTGCTATTGGCTAGGGGGTCATCCCCTGGGGCACTTGTTTGACCTAAGCCTAGCTACCCTAAGTTCGGCTCATAGAAAAATCCCAGTTTTGTGTCAATCTGGATTTAATAACAGCACTGATTAACTCCAGTTAGAGTTAGAGCCTACTACTAGTAACCTGCTTTTGCATCAGCATAACCTTCATCATATCCTTCTTCACGACCTGTATCGTATCCATCCCAATAAGAATCTTTAGTCTTCAGAGCATCTTGGTATCCCTTATTGTAGCCTTGGTCAAAGACCTTGGTAAGGTCGGGGTTTAGCGCCATATTTTGCATCATTCCTTTTAACCCAGCTACGTAAGAATCATTCCAACCATCATTGTAGGCTGCCTCAATACGATTGCTATGATAAAAATAGCCACCAATCAGTACAATCACGAATACAATTATTGTCCAGATAAAGGCTGATTTCCACTTCATTCTAGCCTCCTATTTGTTTCAGATGATAGAAGTCCGTTCTGGATATATCACCCAACCACTAAGAGAGGGTCAACTCCGTGACCTCCTTACTTTATTGACCATCGGTAAATTAGATAACATGTAACAGCCAACCAGGTTATTGCCGCTATAATTTTGCCCTCAAGAAACTGGGGATTCAAGAAAAATACTATTGCATACCAAACTATCAGACCTGCCAGCACTGCTAAAATCCCGAACCCTATTCTGTCACCAATGCCATTATGCTTCATAGTTATCTCAATTTCAGTTAAGCAAGTCCTGCCCTATTGATTTTACTGCCAAGTCTTATTTATCAGGAATATACCAATATAACCAAAAAGGTGAAGAGATTACTGTACCCTTCTTCTCTACATAGGTCTGTAATGTCACTTAAATCGGGTTGTGGTAGGAGTGACATCCTATCACAATTTATTATAAGATGTCAAAGCAGAATAGGGCAGACAGGGATACAAAAGACAAGCAATATCTAATCAAAATTGGCGATAATATAAGAAAAATACGAAACCAGCGGGGATACTCACAGGAAGAGTTCGCTGAAATCGCTGGCTTTAGTCGTTCTTACTACACCGAGATTGAGACTGGAAAACGGAATATATCAGTACTTAATCTTATTAAAATTGTAGAAGCTTTGAAGGCTGACTGGACTGAAATAATAGGCTTTACCAGGTCAAAATAGCTTTTCTACATA
>JAPLHG010000067.1:0-4904 GCA_026389745.1 Chloroflexota bacterium
GCCGACATTATAAAAAACATTCATAGCTCCCATGTTCCGGCTGCCTACATTGCGTATATCCGTTCCCTTTTTGAAGCGGCCAATGATGTAGGCAGTCGGAATTGAACCCAATAAGTAGGCTACAATTATAGTGACGGCAATCAAGAATCCAGTCACAGTCTACTCCTTCTTTACTGATAAATATGTTGTTGATTGAGGATAGAACATTATGCGTTTAACTGTCAATGCCATGGCGCTTGCTGGACGATTTTACCTTTGAAGTTTTTTCTACCCCACCAGATGAAGCCGATGGCAGGAATTAATCCTACCAGTCCAATTATCCCCCAGATAAGTCGTGCTTCGGTGGGGAAAGTATCCAGTAAAACACCGCCCAATAATGGTGCAAAAGAACCACCGATTGTTTGGCTCAGTCCGAAAAATCCCATATAACGACCGCGCCGGTCGGCTGGTGCTGATTCTGCGACAACGGAAGATGCTATGGGGGAGAAGGTAACTTCACCGGCGGTGATAATGGCGATGGAGACCAATGCCCAATTGAAATCTTTAATCCAGCCTAGTGATAGATACCCCACTGCATATAAAAGGCTCCCTAATATCAGCCCTTTATCTCTATGAAATCTATTCAGCCAAATGGCGATAGGGTATTGTGAGATTGCTACGATAATGCCGTTAGTGGTTAACATAAGTCCATACTGAGCAGTTGTAAAGCCGAGGCGGTCAACACTGAAAACTGAGAGAGTGCTGCCTAATTGTCCCATGGAAGCAAATAAGAAAAGACAGAAGATATTAAACAATAAGAAGCGATGGTCATTAGCAACTGCCATAGCAGTGCGGATGTCTACTCGTTCCGAACTGCCTTCGAAAGATTCACGCAGATAGAATAATACCAGAATAGTGACGAAGGCGCAGGTTAGTGCAGCAATACCTATAAGCCACTCATAGGAAATGAATGTCATCAGGTAACCACCAAGTGCGGGCCCCAGCGCAAATCCAATATTGCCCCCGACTCTAACGAGAGCGTAGGATTCAGTAAGCCGGCCTTTAGGGGCAAGGTCGGCGATGATTGCTGAAATTGTAGGTTGCATCATCCCGATTATTCCCCGTGCGGCAATAAAGACTGTTGCAATCAGCCAGACTGGACTTGTGAAACCTATCAACAGTGATACCGTGGTGTATGCAAGGATACCAATACTGGAAACCGTTATCATCATGCGCTGTCGGCCGAATCGGTCGGAAAGCATACCCCCTATCAAATTGGTCATCGCAGTAAAAAGTCCGCTGACTAGAAATATTATCCCTACCAGAGTCATAGAGATACTGCGTTCGTTATGCAGGTATAGAGCCAGAAATGGTATTGAAATGGAGAAACCAATCGTCGTTAAAGTGTCAATACCGGCCATTACCCATATTCCACGTGGGAACCGACCGAAGACATCAACTCGTAAACGTTGGGTTAGACCGGAATGAGGTTTGTCGGGTGTTTTCAAAGGCAGGGTTCCTTATCGATTTCATTTGGGGAAATACCTGCAATAGCGAATCCGCTTAGTGGAAGAATTTCACCGGGAATCAACAGATTTTTGTTCACGAGACAAATAGTAACACGGGGAGAATTTAAGGGCAAATTCTTATCATGTGACAAAAACAGTTGAGAGGAATATTTTTGTCTATGCTGGCGTGACGAACTTATAGCCCTCGCCGTAGTCTGTCAGAATGATGCGTGGTGGATTGTCCTCCAGTTTGTTCCGTAGTCGGCGTATGTACGTTCTGAGCTCGTCACTGTCAGTATGTTCTTTACCCCAAAGCTGATAGGCAATTTTTTCACCGGACAGAGTCTCCTCAGGATTTTCCATTAAGACATAGAGAAGTCTAGTTTCTGTAGGTGTTAATTTTGATTTCTTAGCTCCGATGGTTATCTCATTATTTGTCAGGTCAAGAGTGAGTTTGCCTCTGACAATGAGTGGTTTTTCTTTGCAGGTTTTGGCACTGGTTGTGCGGCGAATCACTGCATTGACCCGTGCTACCAAGTCTCTAGGTTTGAAGGGTTTGACAATATAATCGTCCGCCCCCATTTCTAGACCTTCGGCTTGTTCCTCCTCTTTACCGTGAATCGTGAGAATGATAGTCGGCACGTTTGAGAAAGAGCGAACTTCATGGAGGACACTAAAGCCATCACTATCAGGTAGGCTGATATCCAGAATAATGATATCAACGGGAGATTTCTTCAGTATTTCTACTCCTCTGGCGCCTTCGGTGGCGACAGAAATTTCAACATCGGGCCAACGAAGTTGCAGGCAAAGCGCTACTGCCTCTACTATTTCAGGGCTGTCCTCAATGATTAATACTTTCAATCTACCCCTCTTTTGAATCCTTCTACCTAATCTGCCAACGAAGTTTCGTAATTATAATACTTAACCAGATATGTGTCAAACATTTCACAAAATAATACCAATTTGTTCATATTTTCGTTTGGCGGGCATTATTGTCACATGTAAAACCAAGAGGAGATTGTATTGTTTGCCTTGGTACATTCTGATATCATTTAATTTTATAGAGTGTAGGATGCAGATTAAACTAACTTTTCTAGGTGCGGCACGAAATGTTACCGGTTCACGTTTTCTGGTTGAAGTAAATGGTGTCAGATTTTTAGTTGACTGCGGCTTATATCAGGAAAGAGAGTTAAAAGATAGAGACTGGGGTCCTTTCCCCGTCCCACCTTTTAGTATTGACGCTGTTCTTCTGACACACGCTCATCTTGACCATTGTGGCTATTTACCGAAACTAGTAAGAGAGGGATTTAATAATCCTATTTACTGCACTGCCGCTACGGCTGATATTGCTGAAATTATGCTACTGGATGCCGCTAATTTACAACAGCAGGATACTGAAAATAAAAAGAAGCGGCACGAGCGTGAAAAGAGAAAAGCCCCCTACCCTGAAATACCACTGTACACAACTGAAGATGCCGAAGCTTGTCTGCCATACTTCTCTCCTGTCCCGTACAAACGTACCGTTCAGATAGGCGAAGGTATAGATTTCACATTCTATGATGCCGGGCATGTGCTTGGAGCATCAATGATAAAGGTAGGGATAAAACAGAACGTGGAAGAGAGAATCCTATTGTTCTCCGGAGATGTGGGCAGAAGTAGCAGGCCTATCTTGAATGACCCAACCACTTTTAGTGAAGCTGACTATGTTCTGGTTGAGTCCACCTACGGCGACAGGTCGCTGGAGTCGCCGGATAGTATGTTCCAGAAGCTCGTTGATGTTGTCAATTCGACTGTTCAGGCTGGGGGTAATATCGTCATCCCCAGCTTTGCCCTGGAGAGGTCGCAGGATATTCTCTATTTTCTGAATAAGGCACTGAACGCAAGGCTAATAAAACCAATCAGTGTTTACCTCGATAGCCCAATGGCAGTGGACATTACCAGGATTTTTGGACGTCACATTGACCTGTTTGATGAGGATATGCGGCGACTCATCCGACAGAATAAATCGCCTTTTGAGTTCCCCGGTTTGAAACTGATGACCTCAGTTGAGCAATCCAAAGAACTCAACAATTTGGAAGAACCATCTATCATTATTGCCGGTTCAGGAATGTGCGTCGGCGGCAGAATAAAATACCATCTTATCTCTAATATAACGAGGGCAGACAGCACTATCCTGTTTGTTGGATATCAGGCAATTGGGACACTGGGGAGGG
Organism: Chloroflexota bacterium; assembly: GCA_026389745.1. Taxonomy (GTDB): domain Bacteria; phylum Chloroflexota; class Dehalococcoidia; order Dehalococcoidales; family Fen-1064; genus Fen-1064. The sequence continues at coordinate 3,701 of JAPLHG010000067.1, forward strand.
TGATTGTTGATGGTGCCAGCGATGTTAGAATTCTTGGACAAAGTTATCCTGTCAAAGCCAGGATAGTCCAGCTGAATGGTTTTTCGTCTCATGCTGATAAAGACCAATTACTGAGTTGGCTTTCCAGTTTGGAAAGACCGCCGCGCCATGTTTTCGTTGTCCACGGGGAAGAGAAAGCGGCGAACTATCTGGCTAATACAGTAAAAGAAAAAATGGGTTGGGAAATCTCTGTTCCTTATTATCGGGATGAGGTTGTCCTTGATTAGCTGTGTATAAACAAGGGTCTTACTGGTGATTGATAGCCCTTCTACCAACGACCTCCTGCTTGATGTACCACTTCTGAACTGTTTCGATAACTGCTGTTGGTTTATCTCAAATTCTGAGTAAATCGAAGTCTTCTCCCGAGACATAACCCCTTGTTAGTACGTCGCCCTTTAACCATTCAAGAAATCATTTCCAGAAATTACTGTCGTAGAGGATGACCTTGAAGTCCACGGCCGGGTAGCCGGCCAGGACACCCTTCTTCCGCGCCTCGAGGATGCCTTTCTCGACGGACGGGATGAAGTTGCGCGGGATGGAGCCGCCGAAAACTTTATCCTCGAACTCGAAGTCCTTGCCTCGGGCGAGCGGCTCCATCTTGATCCAGACGTCGCCGAACTGGCCGCGGCCGCCGGTCTGTTTTTTGTGCCGGCCCTCCATTTTGATCCAGACGTCGCCGAATTGACCGCGGCCGCCGGTTTGCTTTTTATGACGCCCCTGAACGTCGGCTCGGCCCTTGATCGTTTCTTTGTAGGAAATTTTGGGCGGCTTGAGGTCGACGTCGACGTTATAGCGCTTCTTGAGCCGTTCGGCGATGATCCGGACGTGGAGCTCGCCGTTCCCGGAGATGAGAAGCTGGGCCGTGTCCGGGTCGCGATCGAACCGGACCGTCGGGTCTTCCTCGGTGATCCGGTGCGTCGCCGGGGAGATCCGGTCCTCGTCGGCCCGGGTTTTGGGCTCGATGGCGAACGAGATGGACGGTTCGGGGAATTTGATCGGCGCGAAGGCAATCCCGGCGCCCTTGGCGCATAACGAATCGCCGGTCGAAGTGACTTTGAGCTTGGCCGTGGCGACGATATCCCCCGCCTTGGCCTGGCCCGCGGATATCTGCTCTTTACCCTGGAGGAAGAACAGCCCGACGAACTTCTCGTCGGTATCGCGCGTC
>JAPLHG010000067.1:5041-5410 GCA_026389745.1 Chloroflexota bacterium
GGGGTTCATCCGGCCCGAAAAGACCCTCATCAGGGAGATCCGGCCGGTGTAGAGATCGGAAATGGTCTTGAAGACGAGGGCTGAAAACGGCGCGTCCGGGGACGGCTGGATCGCCTCTTCCTGTCCCCTGACAAGGGCCTTGACGGCTTCCCGTTCGACCGGCGACGGCAGATAGGCGATCATGCCGTCGAGCAGGAGCTGGGCTCCGGTATTGGTGAGCCCCGACGCCGCGAAGACGGGAAAAAGCTGCCGGCCGAGGATGGCCCGCTTCAGGCCCTCGTGGAACTCGTCGGGCGAGAGCTCGCCCTGCTCGAGGTATTTCTCCATGAGCTTCTCGTCGCTCTCGGCGACCATCTCGATGAGCGCGTC
>JAPLHG010000098.1:0-400 GCA_026389745.1 Chloroflexota bacterium
TGCCCCATTCTTCCATCATTCGCCAAGGGCTCATACCAGTACCACCACCAGCACCATCTATTGTAAGCAGATCAATTTTGGCGTTCGCCCCCCACTTGATGGCCATGGCCAGTTCTCGCAACCCGTAGGCACCAGTTTTCAAAGTAATACGTTTGAATCCCAAGTTCCTGAGCCGTTTAACCTCAGTATAAAAGCCTTTTTCATCGATAAAGCCAAGGCGGCTGTGGCGTTCAAATTCTTTGAGAGAGCCGTCCTTAAAGGCTGCCCGGGATAACGGATTTGAAGGGTCAGGAGTGATAATATAACCACGCTTTTGAAGCTCTAGTGCTCGTTCTAAACTGTTAACCTTGATCTCACCGCCGATACATTTCGCACCCTGTCCCCATTTTAGTTCAATGGT
>JAPLHG010000098.1:405-12381 GCA_026389745.1 Chloroflexota bacterium
TTCGCACCCTGTCCCCATTTTAGTTCAATGGTGTTCAGACCGTGTTTTTTGCTAACGTATTCAGCGACACCCAATCTAGTATCCTCTACGTTCATCTGGACCAGAATTTCGCCATATCCCTGATGATAACGTCGGTAGATCTCAATTCGACGGTCCATATCTGGTGCTGAAATAATCTTGCCCTTTGAATCAAGCTCAAGCCGGGGGTCGATACCGCAAACATTCTCACCACAGACCAATGTAACCCCGCTGATAGCAGCGCCAACAGCGAAATGTTCCCAGTTCTTACGAGCTATCTCTGTGGAACCCAAAGCCCCAGTAAAGATAGGAATCTTCATCTTGACTTTGATGTCCCGGCCGTATTCGGTCTCAGTATTTACACTTGTGAAAATAGCTGTATCAGGGTCACCGATTACCCCAGTTGGTAGCCCCTCAGCTCCTAAAGCATACCCTTGGATATTCAGATGCGAGTAATCAACCGGATATTCCTTGTCACCTCCCGCAGTAACTTCACCGTAGGGTCCGGGATAGATTAGTTCCCTACCACGGAAGGTTGCTTTGAAGATCTCGCAGTTCCCAGTACAACCGTCAAGGCAGCGGGAGCAGATACCACTCATAGGTACCACACTTCTGGAACGATTGGTAGTTCTAGTAGCTTCATTGGCGTTTGGTCGTTGCAGATTCACTTTCTAACACTCCTTAATTTATTTTTTCTTAACTGGTATTCCCTTTTTGCAGGAAGGAGGCAAACGGTTGCCTCCTTCCTGATTTTACGTTATTTGAATTCTTATTTCAATATGCCTTAATGGGCGTTCCCAGTTCGCTTTGTTAGACTTATAGGTAGTAAGGTAGCATAACTACGCTCTCTGGTCTTTGGGTTATAAGTCTGTAAGCCTTTGTTTTGATACGTATTGCTGAATTCTAAATCGTGTTATTCTGCAAACAGCTGTGGTTATAGTAGCCAATCCATAATTAGGTGGCTGTTATTGTATTCAGTTGCCCTATTTTTTATCACGATATTAGGTGGCTTGGCCACCTACTTTTGAGTCTATGGTCGGGGTGAGAGGATTTGAACCTCCGACCACCTGAACCCCATTCAGGTGCGCTACCAGGCTGCGCTACACCCCGCTTCACCGAGAGGAGCCTATGGGGAAACCTGCGACTCCCAACGCTTAATTTTGATATATTGGTGACGAATAGTCAAGGGCAAATAAAGGTTATGTGGATTTCCTGATTAAACGAGTTTTGTTTAATAACAATGTCAATGCACTGTGCCTCATCCACTTACCCCTTCTCCACTGGAGAAGGGGAGTAATTATATGTGGGGATGGGTTGTTGGAATATATATCATTAATTGACGAAGAAACATCGGCATGGCCAATCTACCGAGAGACAAAACCACAATATTGTCTCTCGGTTATCTCAAACCGTGGTGATATAAATGGTATAATTTAATTTACTAATGGACATTCTGGCAGAACTCAACCCGGCACAGAAGGAAGCCGTGCAGGCAATCAAAGGTCCCGTGCTCATCCTCGCCGGTCCGGGTAGTGGCAAAACCCGCGTCATTACCCAGCGTGTAGCTTACCTCATCAAAGTCGTGAAGGTTAACCCACGATGTATTATGGCCGTCACCTTCACCAATAAAGCGGCGCGCGAGATGGAAGAGCGGCTGAGCAAGCTAGTCGGCAGTTCCATAAAAGAACTGACCCTCGGTACTTTTCACGCCATCTGCGCACGCATTCTGCGTCGCGACGGCAAAGCTATCGGCATCGACTCCGAGTTTGTAATTTACGACGATGACGACCAGACTGCCCTGATGAAGCGTTGTCTTCAGGAAATGAATCTCGACCCCAAACAGCACGCCCCACAGGCAATTGTCTCAGCAATCTCCAGTGCTAAGAGCAGGATGATTCAACCAAAAGATTATATAAAACGGGGGCGAAGTTACTTCGAGGAAGTGGTGGGGCGGGTATATGAACGCTACGAACAAATGCTCAGAAAGAGCAAGGCACTGGATTTTGACGACCTGCTGATGAAGACGGTACTTTTATTCCGCAAGCACCCGGAAGTGCTCGCGCGCTATCAGGAACGATACCTGCACGTGATGGTGGATGAATTTCAGGACACGAACCTCGTTCAGTATGAACTCATCAAGCAAATTGGTGATAAATACCGTAATATCTGCGTCGTCGGCGACCCCGATCAGTCAATTTATTCCTGGCGCTCGGCCGACCTGCGTAATATTCTGAGCTTCGAGCACGATTATCCCGATGCCAAGCTGGTATTGCTGGAACAGAATTACCGCTCCACCAAGACCATTCTGGAGACCGCCTCCAATGTCATCTCCGCCAATCGAAAACGCAAGGCGAAACGACTCTGGACAGAAAATGATAATGGTGAACGAACAGTGGTAGTGGAGACCTACACCGAGCAGGAAGAAGCGCAGTTCGTGGTCAATGAGATTGAACGACTGGTCGGACAGGGAGATTTCCGATTGGGCAATTGTGCGGTGATGTACCGTACCAATGCGCAGTCGCGTGTTCTTGAAGAAGCCTTTATCCGCTACGGCACACCCTACCGACTGGGTCAAGGATATCGTTGCTTATTTCCGACTCATCCAGAATCCACAGGACAGTGTCAGCCTGCAAAGAATCATCAATGTGCCTGGTCGCGGTATCGGACAGCAAACCATCGCCAAGCTATCAAGTTGGTCAAAATCAATGGGTGTGTCGTCTTACGACGCGATACAACTCATCGTCGAGGCGAAGAAAAACCAGGATACCTCCCAGCTTCCCTTTGACATTCGGTCTGCCGATGCGCTGGCACGATTCAGTGAATTGATTGCCGATTTTGTTAAAAAGAGTCAGATGATGAATCTGGTCGACCTCTTTGACATGGTGGTGGGAAATAGCGGCTACAAGCAGTTCACCAAGAATGACCCTGATGGCGAGGAACGTTGGGATAATATTATGGAACTGCGCACGGTCGCCCAGCAATACCGCGACCTCTCCCCGAGGGAGAGTCTGGGGGCTTTTCTGGAAAGCGTGGCGCTGGTATCCGATACAGACGGCTATGACGAAAAACTCGACCGTGTTACCCTTATCACTCTGCATCAGGCAAAAGGGCTGGAATTCCCGGTGGTCTTCATCATTGGAATGGAGGAAAAACTCCTGCCGCACATCCGGTCGATGGACGATCCTGACCAGTTGGAAGAGGAGCGCCGACTCTGCTATGTGGGCATTACCCGTGCCAAGCAGCGCATCTATCTGGTGCATGCGTTCCGTCGTACCTTTATGGGTGCCAGTACGGTGAACCCGCCATCGCGATTTCTGGATGATATACCCAAGCACCTCGTCACCACACCCGGCTGGTGGCAGGGGGAAGAAAATAAGGTATCCGACGCCGTTTTCTCATGGAATCGGGTGCGGATTGACGAAACCACAAGCAAACCGTCAGCAACTGTCGGCATACCGGCGGTGGGTTTGAAGGCAGGCGACCATGTCCAACACAGCCAGTTCGGCGAAGGGGTAGTGGTCAACTGCAAGAAGGTGAAGGACGATAGCGAGGTAACGGTCGCCTTCAGCGGTCAGGGCATCAAAAGACTTCTGATGAGTCTGGCAAAGCTGGGAAAAATTTAGTTGGAACCCTCTTGACAAAATACACGGAAACGTGTATAACTAAGTTAGCCATGGCAACTAAACCTTTGAGCCCCCAGGTAGCCGCTAAGATTGCCGCCGGCGAGGTGGTGGAGAAGCCCGCCTCAGTGGTCAAGGAGTTAGTGGGGAACTCACTGGAGGCCGGCGCTAACCAGATAGCCATTGAGACTAAAGGCGGCGGGATTAGAATTCATCCGGGTGACGGACAAGGGTAGCGGGACTGGCTCCATCGATGTCGAGCTTGTGTTTAGTCGCTATGTGTCAGAGCAAACCCATCGTCATCGGGCAGACCGCCGACGTCACGTGGATTCATTGCATGGTCGACAACCGCCCCGGTGAAGAACTGTTTCATATCGCCCATTACCAGTTTTTGGGGGGCTTCGAAATCAGAACCCGTCATCGTCAACCTGCCTTCGTCATCACTGATTGACTTACCCGGGCGGGCGACTATTAATCCCTTTCGCCGAAAATCAGGGTGCCGAGACGTACCATATTGGCGCCCTCTTCCAGAGCCACCCGATAGGAATTAGTCATGCCCATCGACAGATATTTCATTTCGGTATTGGGGAGATTGAGCGATTCGACCTCTTCGAAAACCTTCCGGGTTGTCACAAAATACAGTCGAGAATCCTCGGGGTCACCGACCTGCGGTCCCATCGTCATCAATCCCATCAGCCTGACATTAGGTAGCATCGATATTGCCTGAGCCAGCGGAGCCACTTCTTCCGGCAACACCCCCGACTTTTGTTCTTCGCAACCGCTATTGACCTCAATCAAGACGGGCATCACCTTGCCAATCTGAGCACACCGCCTGTCGATTTCGTGGGAAAGTTCCAGAGAGTCCACCGTCTCGAGCATATCGAAGATTTCTACCGCTTTTTTGACCTTGTTTTTCTGAAGATGCCCGATGAAGTGCCACTGCGCTAGCTTCCCGACGACTCCATAAGCCTGTTCGGCTTCCTGTACGTAGTTTTCCCCGATGATGCGGATGCCAGCATCGAGCGCCTCCTTGATTTCAGTCGGCGTTCGCGACTTTGCCGCTGCCACCAGATGAACAGTGGGAGGTAATTCATTCAAGATGCACCGAACATTCTCTTTAATATTGCTCATACTATCCGAATTGTATTTTACTACTAAAGAAAAGTTTTGGATACCTTTGTTACTATCATCCTGTACCAATCCATAGCGCAAATCATCACCAACAACGCACACCTTTATCCCCGCCCTATTAGGGCGGGGAAGTGTTTTAGGGGGTTGCCGCTACCCGGACCGGCGAGGATGAGCACATGACCCTTGATCACCTGCACGGCTTCTTTCTGCGCCGGATTGAGTTCTGAAAGAATGTCCCTCGGTAAATTCAATTATACCGTTTATACCACCCTGACTTGAGGAAATGATGCACTGAAAAATGTTGACAAACACGTAAGAACCGCCTATCATATGCATATATGCAGGCATATGCATATAGTGAGTGGGGGTGAAAGATGAAGGAAACATTAAAGGCTTTCAAGGTGCTATCCGATGAGACTAAAATGCGTATCTTGAACATCCTCTTAGAGCGGGAATGCTGTGTGTGCGAAGTAATGCAGGCACTGGAAATATCCCAATCAAAAGCATCACGCGGATTAAGTGCCCTTTACGATGTTGGTTTTCTTAAACAAAGAAAAGATGGGTTGTGGTCGCTTTATTCGATAGATAAAGACAATATTTCGGGTTACAAGTCACAATTAGTTGAGGCAGTGCAGGAAGCACTGAAACACAATAAAAAAATCGCGCTAGACAAAGAGAGGCTGAAGAAGGCAAGCCGAAATGGCGCCAGATGTAATTCCAGTTTTGACGGAGATGCTATCTGCCAGCCGAACGCTACATAATGGTTTTGTATTAGGAGCATTAGTCCATAGGGAAAATGCTGGTTGGGGAAAATAATCAATAACGTGATATGCGTAAATAAGAAACTAAAAAGTAAGGGACATGACTAATAAAAAGAACACAGAGTCATGTGACTGTAGTTCTCCGGTTATAGCTACAGGAAGCATGAAGAATAAAAATAAATTGTTCATCTGGCTGGGCATTGGATTACTGCTGTGGGTAGCGCTCTATTTCCTGATTAAACCAGCTGCCGATTTTATTACCTATGACGTCTTCAACTTAACACCTTCTAGCCACCTTGGTAGTAGTGTGGCCTTTTTCTTGTACGACGCGCCCAAAGTCGTACTACTTTTGGTTATCGTCGTGTTTGTTGTGGGTATTGTACGCTCGTTCTTTACCCCGGAACGAACCCAACGTATTTTAGCTGGTAAGCGGGAAGCAGTAGGTAATGTGCTGGCGGCGAGTCTTGGAATAGTGACTCCATTTTGCTCCTGCTCGGCGGTACCGCTTTTTATCGGTTTCGTACAAGTAGGAATACCACTGGGAGTTACCTTTTCTTTCCTGATTGCCGCCCCCATGATTAACGAGGTAGCACTGGTGCTGCTTTATGGCATGTTTGGTTGGAAGGTTGCCCTGCTCTATATTGCTACGGGGCTTTTTATCGCCATTTTGGCAGGCTGGGTTATCGGCAAACTGAAGATGGAACGTTACATCGAAGGTTGGGTATCGGAACTAAGGAAAACAGGGGTGCAAGCTGACGAACACCGGTTAAGTATTATCGAGCGTGTACAATATGGACTGACTGCAGTTCGTGATATTGTAGGCAGGGTTTGGCCTTGGGTGCTGGGAGGAATCGCAGTGGGGGCAGTTATCCACGGGTACGTGCCTGAAGGGTTGATGGCTTCATTTATGGGTAAGAATGTCTGGTGGGCTGTACCTGCTGCTGTATTACTGGGAGTACCCATGTATTCCAATGCTGCCGGCGTCATCCCTATTATTCAAGCACTACTGGAGAAGGGCGCGGCGCTGGGTACGGCGCTGGCGTTCATGATGGCAGTAGTTGGTCTTTCCTTACCCGAAACCATTATCCTGCGCAAAGTGCTTAAATGGCAATTGATAGCTGTATTTCTTGGTGTGGTGGCTATTGGTATCATCAGCATAGGTTATTTATTCAATGCTATTCTCTGAAAATAAAAAGGGAGGCAAATAATGAAAATCAAAGTACTTGGATCGGGATGCGCTAAATGCCAGCAATTGGAGCGAACAACTAAGGAAGTGGTTAAGGAGTTAGCAATTGACGCTACTGTCGAAGATGTCAGGGATATTAAGAAGATTATGGAATACCCCATACTGGCAACTCCAGGACTGGTAATTAACGAGAAACTGATTGTCTCTGGACGGGTACCCTCAAAAGCTGAAATAACCACGTTTATCACCACGGCAATGACAAAAGAATAAGGGAACCCAATTAATAGAAGTACCGAAGAGATAAAAATGGCAGAAGAACAACAATTTCAGGCTGGAGTAAATACTCACGAGAATGTAATCTTTTCTTGCTTTGGAGGAGCGTCCAATACCGGCATAACCAGTGGGCTGGCTTCTCTGGAAGCAGTTAAGGAGTTGGGACTGACAAAAGCGGCTATCATGTGCCTGGGGGGATTGCCAACCAACGTGAAACCAGTTTTTGGGAAAACCAAAGCAGCTAAGAAAATAATCACCGTTGATGGCTGTCCTTTTGAATGCGCCCGCAAAGTCGTAGAGCAGGCTGGGTTCAAGCCTACAAAAAGCATTGTGCTGACCAGGGATATAAGCATGAAAAAGAAGGGGCTCAGCGAGGATATTGGCAAGGAAATCAAAGGAGTTATGGATTATATCTCTGACGATGAAGTGAAAAGGGCTAAAGACTTTATCGTCAAGACCATAATGGAGTAATATGTCCGTGACTATATGGTGCCGGGACACAAACAATCGATAATCCATGATTATGGCATCGGAGCACATAACCAGGTAGAGGTAACTCTGAGGCGTATTTTCCAGAAGATGCCATACAATTAATTGAATAACCACCAACATCGCACAGGTATCCACATAAGATAGGTGGTCAAAAGGAAAAGAGCCACATATGTTGAAAGTCAGCCCGCATCCTGATTATCCACCCGAGGAAGGAAGGTATGTCCGGGGCAATGACCGTTCTCCGGTAGCCGTAGCGATAATCCTGAACTGCGACGCGGATAAAATTCCCCATGAGCTCGAAATGCTCGTCAGGACCGGCGTTGAAAGCGGGGCGGCATTATCTGGGACGGTACAGACTGAAAATATCGGGTTTGAAAAAATCATATGCAACATCACGGCGAACCCAAATATCCGTTATCTGGTTATCGGGGGACCGGAGTCAGAGGGGCATTCGACCGGAGAAGCCCTGAAAGTTTTGCTACTTAATGGGGTGGATGAGAAGAAACGCATTATCGGCACCTCTGCCCCTCACCCTTTCCTTTTCAACCTCTCAATGGATATGATTGACCGGTTTCGGAAACAAATATCAGCCATTGACCTTCAGTTTGAAGCCGACCCGGAACTAATAAGGAAAGCTGTCTGGTCCTGTTATCAGGAGAGTCCGGTAGTCTTCCGCGGCTACACTCTCTATGATATTGGGGCATATCCTGAGCCACCCTTAAGTGGAAAGATAACCTGGCGGGTTACCAATCCATGGGTAAGCGTGACAGACGAGAGGGAAATCGAGGCCCAAAAGAAAGCCAGGGAACTGATGGAACGGTTGAAAACGCGAAATCAGGGGAAACAGACGAACCAGGATATTGTTTAGCTCGGAAAGACAGTTATTATAGAACCTTCGCTTTGGATTCAAAAAATCTCGCGGTTGCTATGGAAAGGTAGGAGGTTCCTACCGAGTGAAAGCTAAGAAGGAGGTTTCCTTGGACAACAAAATACAGTCGGAGAATATAGCACAGACATGCGAGTGCAAAACCGAAGAGATTATCTTTCTTCCCTGCTCGGGTGGTTCCAACTGCGGACAGATCACCAACCATGTGGCAGTGAATCTTGATATTGAGAAAGTGGGGCGCATCTATTGTCTTGCGGGTATCGCTACTCATATCGATGGTATGGTGGAATCTGCCAAGGGTGCCAAAAGGACCGTGGCTCTGGATGGTTGGCGGTAACAGACTGGATTTGCGTTACCAGTGAGGGAATCAGTAAAAATCATGAGTTCATGATGGATTTAGAAGAGATTGACCTTATTGAACGGCGTACGAAAGAGTCGCTGGCAAGACCAGTGGCGTAGTCACGCAAACCGCCCTTTTATGATAAATGTATTCCAAGGGGTGAATGTGATAAGGAAAAATTGGGTATCTTCCCTCCTGCTGGTGCTAATTCTACTTTTTCTGGTGGGGTGTTCGCCAAAACAACCTGTCTCCACTGCTTCTTCAATGCTCACACCGCTTGAAAAAGCCTTATCAAGCGGAACCCCAACCCTGGCTGAATTTGGACGAGGGACATGCATACCCTGCAAAGAAATGGAACCCGTACTGGATGAATTAGCTTCGTTATATAAAGATAAATTAAATGTAGTGATCGTCAGTGTTGATGATTACAGAGACCTTACTTCCCGTTATGGGATTATGGCTATACCCACCCAGATATTTTTTGATAGTAGCGGTCTGGAAACATTCCGCCATATTGGATTCTACCCTGAAATTGAAATAATCAATCAACTAAAGAAAATGGGAATTGAGTAAGTGGATGGTCTAGTTAGCGCTATAGGAGATGTTATCCAGAATCAAGGCTGGATTGCGTTCCCTGCCTGCTTCTTTGGTGGAGTCGTCTCCAGTGCCAGCCCGTGTGTTCTAGCGATGATACCGCTTGTAATCGGTTATGTCGGCGGTTACTCTGAAGGCTCTACGAAAAAAGCTGTCCAGTATTCACTCATTTTCACACTCGGTTTAACAATCACTTTCACCGCTTTGGGTATCGCAGCCGGTGCTTTGGGCCGGCTTTTTGGGGATGTTGGCCGTTTCTGGAACTGTATATTGCCAGCTCTGGCTATTGTTCTTGGGTTACAGCTGGTTGGCGTATTTAACTTTAACATTGGCATCTCCCAGCGAGTACTACCCAAAAAGAAAGTATTAATCGGAGCTCTACTAATGGGGCTCCTATTTGGCATAATTGCGTCACCTTGTGCCACGCCGGTATTGGGGGTAATTTTGACTTTTGCCGCTACTAAGAAACAGATTGTCTATAGTGGTGGGTTACTTCTTGCTTACGCTCTGGGACATTGGGTTTTGGTGTTGGGCGCTGGCATTTCCGCAGGGTTTGCTCAGAAAGTGCTGGCATCCAAAGGAATCCGCAACTTTTCAAATTATTCCAAAAAGGTGGCTGGAGTAATTTTGATTGGTGTGGGTATTTATCTACTTATTACCTTGTTGTTTTAAAGAAAGCTAAAGAATCGGGGAGGTTTACCATTTGAGTACCAACGCTATTATCTACATCGCGGTCTGTGTTGTCCTCGTGATTATATCTTTTGCTTTTAACCGCCAGAAAACATTGATGGGTTTGAAAAGGGGATGGAACATGTTCAAGAATATCCTGGTCCCCTTTTTAACTATCCTCATACTGGTGAGCGTATTACTGTATCTGATACCATCAAGTATCATCAGCAGGTATTTGGGGCCGGACTCAGGTGCTATTGGGCTGGGAATAGCGGCGGTGGTAGGGTCAATCACTCTTATCCCGGGATTTATCTCTTATCCCATTGCCGCGGGATTGATTAAGCAAGGCGCCTCCTATACCGTTGTTGCCACTTTTATGACGACATTAATGATGGTTGGCGTGGTGACATTACCTCTGGAAATTAAATATTTTGGTAAGCGTGTGGCAATAACCAGAAACATGCTGAATTTTGTGGCGGCGGTTATTATCGGCTTAGTGGTGGGGTTGGTACTATGAAAAAATATTTTAAGAAAATACGACCCTATATCACGCTATTGGTTTTTGCCGTTTTTATTCTGGTCTCGTTTGTCTTTCAATTTCAACCCGGAAAAACAATTACGGCCAACTTCACCGACTCACTTATTGAGATGATTACCTTTATTCCTTTCCTCTTTATCATCGTCGGTTTATTCGATGTCTGGGTTCCGAAGGAAAAAATCCAGAGGCATATCGGGCAAGAATCAGGTATCAAAGGGATAGGCATCGTTATATTACTCGCCATGCTTCAGGCGGGACCATTATACGGAGCCTTCCCCGTGGCTTCTATGCTTTATAAAAAAGGCGCCAGCATTAAAAATATATTTATCTATCTGGGAGCTTTTGCCTCATTAAAGATACCGATGTTGGGCATTGAGATTGGTTATCTGGGAATTAAGTTTACGCTGGTTAGAACTCTGGTGTCGCTACCGTTATTTATCGGAATTGGGTATTTAATGGAGTGGTATCTGAAGGACAAAAACTTTGTGGTACACGAGCTTTAAATAGCATCGGTTATTACAGGGAGGCGCGCTATGCTAGAAATCAGAAAAACCGTCGTTTCTTTCGATGAAAAAGACTTGATGGAACTGGAGAGAATCGTTACTGATGGCGATGGGAAAGAGGCGCTAAAGTTTATAAAGAAGTCCGTTTACGACCGTATCAGTCATACCCAGCAGGGCAGACTGAAATCTCATCTGGATACCGGTACCAATCCCGTGTAAGGATTTATCAGAGACAGTAAATAATTTATGCTAGATAGGGAGGAGTAGTTGTGAGCAATCAAGTACCTGAGTCAGCCACACGTAAACTGTCTTTTCTCGACCGTTTTCTGACGTTATGGATATTCTTGGCAATGGGTTTGGGTGTGGGGCTGGGGTATTTTGTGCCCAAGGTCGCCAACTTCATTACCTTCTTTCAGGTCGGCACCACCTCTATCCCCATCGCCGCCGGTCTCATCCTGATGATGTATCCACCGCTGGCAAAGGTCAGGTACGAAGAGCTGGGACACGTCTTCCGCAACTGGCGGATTCTGGGGCTATCGCTGGTTCAAAACTGGGTCATCGGTCCTATCTTAATGTTCTTGCTGGCGATTCTCTTTTTGCGGGCGTATCCCGACTACATGGTCGGATTGATTATGATTGGTCTGGCGCGTTGTATTGCGATGGTGATTGTCTGGAATGAGCTTGCGAAAGGTGATAGCGAATACGCCGCCGGACTGGTCGCCTTCAATTCCATCTTTCAGATTCTGTTCTACTCGGTCTATGCCTATGTGTTTATTACTATCCTGCCGACATGGTTTGGCCTGAAAGGCACCGCGGTGCACGTTACCATCGCCGATATTGCCAAAAGCGTTTTTATCTATCTCGGCATACCCTTCTTCGGTGGGATGCTAACCCGTTTTGCCCTGATTAAGAAAAAAGGGCGTGAATGGTACGAAAGTAAATTTATCCCCAAAATCAGCCCCATC
>JAPLHG010000073.1 GCA_026389745.1 Chloroflexota bacterium
ACATCATCGGCATAATGACGATAACCAACGAGGTTCTGCCCGCGGAGTAACATTTGTAGAGGAGTGTTTGGCATCAGTTTCTTCAAGATGCGGGGTCTCTCCCACGGGTCTTCATTCAGAAAACGGGTGGCAACATCGAAGGTCGCGCCACCCCAGACCTCCATCGAGTAGAAACCAATCCGATTCATTTCCGGGGCTATCTTTGCCATATCTTCGGTGCGCATACGGGTAGCGAAGAGAGATTGATGACCGTCTCGAAGAGTGACATCGGTGATTTTGAGCGGATTTTTACCTATTTGATTGCTCATGGCACCTCTCGGATTGGCGGGTCATTGACTTGCATCACGCACGCAATTACCCAAGACTATCAAGGTTGGAGGAAAGTTCTTTCCAGCCTTAATAGCAGTATAGAGATTATTGAGCTTGGCTGTCAAACTGCCGACTGTGAACTCATTACAGAAAGCCTGACAAACTTAACCTGCTGCAATAAAGTGTTTACGAATTCTGCAGGGGGTGGAAAGAAATATGTCCTGCTATTTTCGCCATCTGAAAGACATCCTCACTGAGGCTGGCATTGAGGTTACACCCCAGAATAGGAAGCAAATTGACCAGGCTTTTCATCGAATCGTTGGAACGGAGCGCGAGGAAGGATGCCAATGCCCTGCCACCTGGAAGAAATTGAAACAAGAATGGCTGACTGACGATTAAGAAGAAAAAGGAACTGGCACGGAAACTACAGAGTGCGATGCGCTCATAGGCAAAAGTCCGGTGCGATGAAAACGACTCAGAGTTAAGAAAAACCTCTTAGCTCGGGATAACTACGCCAAAAGGCTTATAGCTGATTAATTCAAATTACTAGTGAAACGAAGCAATCTCAGGGTAGCAGGGTCACCTCCTTCTCTGGGATTGCCGCGTCGTCCCGATAAAATCGGGGCTACTAGCGATGACATCCTTTTGTCATTTAGAATTTTCTCCCTGTTATGTTATCATTAAATCGCAAAGATGACTATTAAAACTATTGCCACTAACCGCAAAGCCCATCACGAATACCACATTATGGAAACCATAGAGGCGGGTATCGTGCTTACCGGCTCGGAAATAAAATCAGTAAGAGCCGGGGATGTCAGCATGGGTGATGCCTATGTCCGCCCCGACCATGGTGGACTCTGGCTTTTCAATTCTCACATCGCCCGCTACGATGCCGCCAGCTATCTGGGACATGACCCCACACGACCTAGAAAACTGCTCCTGCACCGCAAACAAATCCGTGAACTGACTAGCCAGATAAAAGAAAGGGGCTTTACACTGGTACCCCTCCGACTGTATATTAAAGATAGCTACGCCAAGCTGGAAATCGCCGTTGCCAAGGGTAAAAAGCTCTACGATAAGCGTGAAGCAATCACCCAGCGTGAAACCCGGCGCAAGCTGGACAGGGTCATGAAAACCCAAGACTTCAAGAGGAGGTAAAGGCAGTAACCTCCTGCGCCACACACCGATTGGGGACGCGTGGTTCGACAGGGGAGGTTAGCTACAGAGTTGCAAGCTGAGGTGCCATCGACCTCGTAAAAAAGTGGCAAAAAACAACTGCCAAAGAACCTGTTTTGGTTGCCGCCTAACTAAAAGGCGACACATCTACCCCAA
Organism: Chloroflexota bacterium; assembly: GCA_026389745.1. GTDB lineage: Bacteria > Chloroflexota > Dehalococcoidia > Dehalococcoidales > Fen-1064 > Fen-1064. The sequence continues at coordinate 1,642 of JAPLHG010000073.1, forward strand.
CCCCACCTCAACGAGTTGGGAGTGGGTGAAGTTAAGTTGAGGTGCCGCTGCTCAGACGCCGATAGGAGCGGTGTAAGAAAAATCGGCTGACCCGGTAATACTCGGTCTGCAGAGGCTTACCGGGCGAGACAAAGAGCTGACTAAGCTTGTAGCATACTCTGGGCGGTCTCTTCTGGACGGGGAGTTCAACTCTCCCCCGTCTCCACCAGAAACACGGGCGAGCTCTGGACGGGTTCGTTTTCTATCATCGTACCGGAACTACTGATGGAACCGTTTTCATGAGAATATATCTTGAGTTCTGATTTACAATTAATTATTACATGTGTTACAGTTATTACTATTATGAACATTATTAACCAACCTAAACTAATAGGCATCGCTCATCTTAATGGAAAGAGCCAATTAGTAATACCGAAAGAAGCACGCAGGCTTCTTGGCATTGGTCCGGGGGATCGCGTTCTGATTGCGGCAGCACCTTTTCTTAAGGGAATACTGATTACTCGGCCCGAAGACGTGGAGGAACACCTACAAAAAATGGTGTCAAACACAGAAAAAACGATTGGTGTTGTGCGCAAGGAGTTAAAAAAATAGTGTTAATAAGGCACTGATACGCGCTGCCATTTCGGTTGCAATTATCGGCAAAAGTGGTTCAAGCAAAAGTTGTAATCTGCAGAAGCAGCCGTTAAGCTGCGAACTACGAAAGAAGGAAAACGAGCGTGACAATAATGATGGAATCTCAAACTACGCCGGGAACTCAGGACAGTGTTGTCCTGCGCACTACCGGCCT
>JAPLHG010000010.1 GCA_026389745.1 Chloroflexota bacterium
GCAACAAAGTTAAGATAGTAATCGCTGGGAGCTTGGAAACCACCATCCAAATCCGCAAACTTTTTGGTACAAATCCCGGAGTCCCACCCGTTTTGAATTTCGCATAGTATTCCGTGCTCCACTTTCTGAGACAGGCTCCCTGGTCTGCTGTGTACAATTTGCAAGTCGCTTTTTACCTGCCGTGGTAACTCTATTTCCATGTCCCAAGTTCCATCCGGATAAGCGATCACCTTTGCGCCAAGTGATTCCAGAACGAACCTTCGATCCTCGGGTGTCGCCCGCGCCAGGCGCTCTTCGAGGCGGTGTCGCAATGATTCTACTGCATCAGGACTGAATGTATGGCGCTCAATGTCGGCCAGCTGCTGCTCCAACCGATGCAGCTCTTCTTTGAGCCAACGCCGCCGGGTTCGTATTAGCCCAATTTCCTGTTGGAATACCTGCTCGCTAACCAGAGCGTGCGCCGCAAGGCGAAACGCCCGTGATTCGGCCTCCTCTTCCTTCATGTCTTCGCCTTCCAGGTTAGTGATCTGGCGTCGAAGGCTTGTTTCGTTTTCCTCAGTTAGCCCGTAGCGACGCCGGATTTCATTCTCGAAGCCCTGCGGTCCGCGGAGAAAGTCAACGACCGTCTGGAACGCGCCATCTTCAACTTCTGTTGCCCGTATGCCGCGCGACTGACACGCCTCCCTGTTGACGGGTTTCCGCTTAGCACCGCAATAATAGTAGGAATGGCCGTTGCGCGTGACGCCGATGTAGGTATGCCCACAGGCAGAGCATCGGACTAACCCCTTCAGGACATACTCCCTAATACTGGTATTACGCTTCGCATAGAGTTGGTTGTCTCTCAAGCGCTGCTGTACCCAGGCAAATTCCTGTTCGGTGACTAAAGGCCGCTCGACAAGGCCGGGCAGTAAAACACGTTCATGTTCCGGACGCAGCCGTCTGCTTGTCTTACCGTACGTGGCCTTGCGTCGGTGACACGGTTCGATGGATTCCTGCTTGAGAGCTTCGTAGACTCCGGAATAGGCACGGTTCTTCAATATGTTGCGCAACGTGTTGGTATTCCAGTCCCGTTTGCCACTCGGGGTAAGGATGCCACGCTTTCCAAATTCCCGCCCTATGGCGAGGAGTTTCCAACCCGATAGCGCCATGCGCCAAATTTCACTCGCATCCTCGTAGTGTTCGGCAGGGACAAGACGATTATTCTCCCAACGCATTCCGTAGATATTGTTCATAGTGGGCGGCAGACCCTTGAGCCGCGCACGATCCCGCAGTCCGTCGCGGGCACCTTTTTGCGCGCGCTCCACCGACCGTCCCTTGCCTAGTGCAAGGGCCATCTCGACGAGCTGTCCCTCTTCGCCGTCCAGCATGGGAACACCTTGGGCAGTCAAAAGCCGAACTCCGCGCTCTTTACAATCAGAAAGGAACAGCTTCCTTCCTGAACTCTTCATAGAGGTTCTCGTGTTCTTGTTTGCCCTCAGCCTGCCTTGTAGGTCAGTTGTTTGACTTTATTAAGTTTCTCATTTATATTAATTATATTAATAACAAATTCAAGGCTTTTGTAGAGATACGAAAGAAAGAGCATAAAGGCAGAACAATCCAAAGCTAAGACTCGCTGGATTCTTGTCCGACAGTCGGATAATGTCACAAACGAGTGTGGAAACTCCACTATTTGCCTTGAGTTGATATAAATAAAGGAAGATTGAAAGATTCAAATGATATTGGTATACTCAGATAAAGCTGGTTTTTCTATATAGACTTGACACAACAAAAGGACTCAGGGGGTAAGTAATTTGGGCTTGTTTTTGGTTTTGGCATCTATATTTTTAATTAATATCTTTTTTGGTTATTGGCGGTCAAATACCAAAAGTCTTACATTGCAGTGGATACTGGCCGTACATATACCAGTGCCAATATCTATCGGGCTCCGGCTTTTATTTTTGAGCTGGAATTGGATTATGGTGCCTATTTTTGTGGCTGTTTATTTTGCTGGGCAGTATACCGGGGGTATGACAAGGCGTTTGTTAGCCAAACGGCAACCGATGCGATTAAGCTCCTGCCTAGTTATGGATCTAGTTAGAGTAATTCGTCAGCGAAAATGTAATGCCACCTCTGCTTATTAGCTAGATGAACAAAAACAAACTTCCCACAGCCCTTCGGTCGAAGAATCGGGTGAGGAAGCTTGAATTTACCTACTCTGGATCACGGATACGTCAGATCAATTTCATTTCTAATAAGAAGAAATGAGAAGTGCCCGCGTAAGATGTACTAACCTGTTTCGTTGTGCCACAGAAATAAAACCTGGTCTACCGGTTATAGATAAGGAAGGGAATTATGGAAAACGCTGATACTTTAAGCTTCATGATGCGTCTTCCTCCGGATATCCGTGCCGTGCTATCTGGGATAATGCATGAGGTTACTTTTAAAACCGGTGAGCAAATTTTTACTCAGGACGAATTACACTCGGATTTTTATATTGTGGTTACAGGGCGAATTAAAATAGTATTTACTGGTGATGATGGACATGAGGTTACCCTATGTATGCCCCAGTCCGGCGAAACCTTCTGTGTAGCATCCGTTTTAGACGGTGGTCCGCAATTGGGTACGGCATATGCCATGACCGACGTAAGATTGCTATCCGCCCAGCCCAACGAGTTTAACGCATTGTGCAAAAAGTATCCGCAGCTGCTTTCGCTGGCGCAGCAATACTGCTTCGAGGAACTACGCCAAATAATAAAAAGACTTGAGACGGCAACGTTTCACAGCGTAGAGATGCGCCTGGCGGGGGTTCTGCTTGGTAAAGATTTTAGTGGGCTAACCAACCATTCATCGATAGGTGAGCTCCACATCACACATCAAGAATTAGCTGATTTAATAGGAACATCACGAGAAACTGTCTCGCGTGTACTGGAGATTTGGAGACAAAAAGGTTTGGTGGTTCTCAAAAGGGGGTATATCATCATCAACCGTCGAGATGAACTCGAACGGCAAGCCTTGAAATAACGCGCCTTCCCAATGTCTGCCGCATTTTCAAATACGCCCAAAATAATTGGCTTTGGGTGATGCTCATCACAGACGATTACGGGAAAACAGTGTAGAATCTAATCAATTTAGAGGCCGGATAATAAGAAAACGTAGTGTCGTTTAGCTTGATTTATGGTATTAACACCTCTAGGGTAACAAAAAATAATGTATGTAAGGGGGATTTTTTATGTTTCATCAACGGAGAATGCCTGCACCTAGTAGTAAGTTTCATACATATAGAGGTCTGTGTATTAGGGGCATAATTGTCGGAATTGTCGTTTTAGTAACGTTGTTGGTAGGTTGCTCATCCGCCACCACTGAGACCGCAACAGTTACGAGCACAGTTACGACCACCGCTACTGTTACGGTTTCGGTTGCCTCCACTGCAGTAAGCACGGCTGAGCCGCTGGCCGCGGATTTTGGCCAGGTGGAAATGGCCTCATCGAGCACGGCCGAGACGATAACCGTTACGAACAGTGATGGTACTGCTCTAACTATAGGCACCATTAGCATAGACGGGGCCAATGCCGGCGAGTTCGCCACGCAGAATGACAGTTGCTCTGGTCTGTCACTTGCCTCGGGTGCTTCAGGGACAGTGGAGGTCGTCTTCAGCCCGGCCTCATTCGGTGCCAAGTCGGCCACCCTCTACATCCCCACGAATGACCCGGCCAATAACCCGATTAGTATAGCGTTGGTGGGAACTGCGGTGGAACCCGCGAGTGTCATCGACGCTATCACAGTTGCATGGCAGTCCGGCCCGCATGACAAACCATACAATGTCATGCTCGGCCTCAATGACTTTTGCGGGCGCTGTCACACACCGGATAACTGGAGGCCGACAGCCAAAGCGGGATCGGGTAATGCTTGTATCTCCTGTAAGTTCCCCCAAGACGCTGTCGTACGGGATGCGTCTCCAGCTAATATACTCATACCAGCATCAAACTATCATGGCATACCCTGCGTAACTTGCCACGAGGTCACTGATGGTGTTGTCAATCCCGCGATTGCCAAGCTTAATATGGCGACCAACTATCCAGCCCAAAGTTGGGATGCTGTCGCGAGCTCTAACGAGCTCTGTTACGGCTGTCATACTGATTCTATTAGTGGCTCAAAACACAATATCATGATGGGCGGCCCGGCTCACACGCAGGAAATGGGTAATGAAGCGCCTATTAATTGTATCGATTGTCACGATCCCCATTCTGCGGAAGCCAGTTGTGAAAGCTGCCACCCAGTTGCCGACCTGAGCACAGCAAACCACATTGCTAGCCATGCTAAGGTAGCTTGCGCGACTTGCCATGATTATGGCACAGGAGCCCCGTACGCAACGGCTACAGCCGGTGTGGTAATAAATGGGGTTTTGTCAGCATCGGGTCCAGCTTATATGACGTATGGCTATAATCCGGTAACCGGAGAATTTGAATGAGCACTATCTATCGATAAGTATGGGAAGACTGCCTACAGTTCTCTTGTTTTGGAGTGCTGCAAAAGACCACTTCGCACTCGTTCGTAAGGACGCCGCCAGTGCATGCCTGGGTTATTGCAGGGGGAGTGGCGCAACTGAAGCCAACGGGGGCGACCTACTGCTCGAATTGTCATTATGCCGGTAATCCCTGGGGTCTTCAGATTCACAAATAGTTCATAATAAAACGACAAGTCACGTTGTGATGAGTAGGGTCGCCTCTAGATGCGACCCTACTGTATATAGACTTAGGGGGGGGCTAAATGTCAGCAAGGAATTTTGTAAAGTTGTTGGTATGCATCTCAATCATTACCCTTCTCATCGTGGTTGGTGGTTGTAAAAATAAGACGGAAACATCGACAACAACCACATCAGGGACAACAACGACAACAACCACATCAGGGACAACAACGACAACAACCACATCAGGGACAACAACGACAACAACCACATCAGGGACAACAACGACAACAAAGACGACGACGACGACAACGGCTACTAGTCCGGAGCGTCAAGCTTGGCAAGGCAGTGCGCACGCCGCGAGCTATGTTGTCAGCAGCGCGGGGACCACCAATGAATGCGCTCCATGCCACTCACCACTTGACTGGTACCCGACTGATAAGTCCACGTTTCCGCAATCATGTGCTGTCTGCTTAGCAGCAATTCCCCTCGGAACACCGCCGGTGGTTAGTAAAGCGGACTATCAGTCAATAGGGTGCCAGATTTGCCATGTAGTTGACCCTTACCCCAATGGTCAACTAACGACGCAGGTTGCGTGGCTAAATTCCTTGCTCTATTGGTACAGTAATAATGTATATGAAGCGGTCAGCAATAACACCGAGTTGTGCCGGAAGTGCCATACGAATCAGGGTACATACCTGTTCGGGATTGATTTGGGCAGCTCCTCTCATACAAGCAAGCAATGTACCGATTGCCATGACCCCCATTCTTTGCAGGCCAGTTGTACCCAGTGCCACGCGACTGCCACCCTGAGCACAGCAAACCACATTGCTAGCCATGCTAATGTAGATTGCTGGGCCTGTCACGATGCCTCAGGTCTTACAGTAGGCCCCGTAGGTTCTTCTGTGCAAGGAGAGTGGTCAACGTTGAGGACGATAGTGGTGGGGGGTGTAAATATCACTGGTCGGTACGTATCACATAACTTGCAGAAACAGGTAAGTTGTACTCGCTGCCATTACGCGGGTAACCCCTGGGGTCTCAAAACTCACTAAGTAAGTTTTATGTTAGAATTAACGGGAAGGAGGAAAGTGTAATTATGGATCAACCGGTCACTTCCAATCGCTTGGTTTTTCTCTTTCGCTCGACCAAGGGCCTAGTGTTGGTAGGGATTGCCCTGGTTGCCATCGTGGCGGCTATTTGGGGCACGCTATCCGGCCCCCTGGCTGAATTAGGTGTGAGTGGTGTCACCATTCGCGTTCTCGGTATGAAACTGGCACCGCTTCAGCGCGAGGGTCGGATCGTCATACTCTACCACAGCATTGCCATGGCGGCGGTGGCCATATTGGTCTACTTCATCACCTCGTTTGTGGAGATGAAGAAACAGGAACGGGCCACCATCAATACGGTGGCTACCGTTGGCTACCTCTGCTCACTGATTTTTGGTCTGGCATTCGCCTATTTCGGGTTCAACTTTGTTTTCCACGGGCTATTTCTCTTTGGCATGTCGCTGATGTACTTTACCGGGTTAATGCTAGCGGCAGCAGTTTGCCCGTGGAGGAAGGATTACCGTGATAGTGCCGGCCATCTTGACATTGAGCGTACAGCCCTTTTTGTCGTGGTGGTTACCACGTTGATTTCGGCACTTTTCGGGGCGGTAACGGGCTCGTTGAGTGGTAATGGTTTCCAAACCTTCCTGGCTGAGAATGTGATCCGCGTGAACGGCAAGCCATGGTTGCAACTGGCCATCATTGGCCACCTGCACATCATGCTAGCCCTGTTTGGGGCGGGTGTACTTCTTGTCGTCTCGCGCTGGCTGAAATTCAAGGGTTCGGCGTGGCACAAATGGGCGATGCCGATGGTGATTATTGGTGCCACCATCCTCAGCATCGGCGTATGGATGGTAGTGCCCTTTGAAGAGATTGCCCACTGGATCATCTATGTTGGCTCGGCGATTCTGCTGCTGGGAGGGCTGTTCCTGCTCATTTTTACGTGGCGCAAATTGATTCGTGAGCGGGTGGCGGAGCTTGGTATCAAGAAGGCTGGTTTCTGGCGGAGTTTGGGCGCCTTACTGCATGACCCGTTGAAATTTGGTGCGACCTGGCAGATGCTGTTCATGAATTTTGTTACTACTTTCATCGGGCTTTTTATGGCGGTGGAGCTGACTAAGGTTATCCGTATGTACCCGGCGGATCTGGAACGTATTGAACTGGTTGGCCACTGGCACACCCTGGCGGTGCTCATGGCCACAATCATTCTTTTTATCTATGTTGATGCCATCGGGATAAAGGGTAGAATCCGGCAGTGGTTTGGCTGGCTGGTGATAGTCGGTTCAGACATGGCCTTTGGTGCGATTGCCATTTATGAACTGGAGCATCTCTGGGTAGCCGAATCAGCCCAGCAGCCCCTGGTGAATGTGCTGATGCTTCTTGCTGACGTAGGGCTAGGGCTGGTGCTGGCTTGTCTCGGTGCCCTGTTGGTGTGGCGGCTGGTCGATTTGTTCAAGAGGAAAGGACGCTGGACGAAAGAACTGGCCGAAGCGGCCAGCGCAGGGGAGGTGTCTCGATGAAACGCATTCTCTTGTCGCTCGTAATGATGACATTGCTGCTGACTTCCGGTTGTGTATCCCAGGCATCGGCGGCGCCGCCGCCCAGCTACGATACCGGTGTAAACCCTGATAGCTGGGTGACAGTACCGGCCGGTGAATTTCTCATGGGAGAGCATAACGACCCGACACTGATTTCCTACGACTATCAGATTATGGTGACTGATGTGACCAATGCCCAGTATGCTAAATATCTGAACGAAGCCCTGGCAGCGGAGGCGGTCAAGATAGAGACAGTTGATAACCAGCTGGGGGTATTTGGGTATTATCCCGGGGATGTGTTTCACGGGGGCCGCCACGAAGTGAGGATAACAGTCGGTGACAAGCTACTCGTACCGCTGAACAACACGGATTTGCGGTTGGTGTATGATGAGAGTACAAACACCTTCTCGGTAAAAGCCGGCTACGAGAACCACCCCATGACGGTGGTGACGTGGTTTGGAGCCAAGGCCTACTGCGACTTCTACGGTTATCGTCTACCCACCGAGGCTGAATGGGAGAAGGCGGCACGCGGTCCCGCCGTGCCTGCCTGGGAGAAGTCGACACCCGGTACTGATGAGCGCTCTTACCCCTGGGGTGATGAGATTAAGCGTAACAACGCGAACTACTACGATAGCCGAGATCCTTTTGAGAAGGTCGCTGGTAAGCAAGGTGACACGACACCAGTAGGCTTCTATAATGGCAGGACCTACGATGGCTACCAGACGCTGGACTCGCCCAGCCCTTATGGTCTGTACGATATGGCGGGCAATGTCTGGCAGTGGACGGGTAACGTCTACGAAGGGACCGCTGAACGCTACTTGCGTGGCGGCAGCATGCGTGAGCCGGACTTTATGCTTCGTGTCTATAGTCGGAACAGTGTCCGTCCGGATTACTATAGCCCGAGCTTTGGCTTCCGCTGCGTACGCGATGTGTTGCAGTAATTTAACAATTGCTTTGTAGATGAATATGAGAAAAATTGCTATCAAACTCCGTGCTTACTGGGGTCTGGTAAAGAGCTTACAGACTTTTTTGCTGACGATTACTGGCATCGCCGGATATATGAGCGCACGTTGCCCGGTAATGAACTGGCCGAAAACGCTGGTCTTAGCCGGGAGTTTGTTCTTAGCGATCGGTGGTAGTACCGTGCTGAACATGGTTTACGACCGTGACATCGATTCGAAGATGAGCCGTACTTGTCAGCGTTCAATTCCTAAAGGGCTGGTCTCGGTCAGAGAGGCCCTGTTTGTAGGTTTGGTCTTGGTCGGGCTCGGCGCAGGTTGGGCCATTGCGATAAGACCGCTTTACGGATTGGTTGTTTCCGCTGGAGTTTTTTTTGATGTAGTCATTTACACCATATGGCTCAAACGACGCACGCCCTGGTCCATTATTTGGGGTGGTATATCAGGTGGGATGCCGATTCTAGCCGGCCGTGTTCTGGGCACCGGGGGATTTGACTTAATCGGGCTTTTACTCACTGTTGCCGTTCTACTAGGGATCCCCACTCATACCGTCACCTTCAGCCTCAGGCACTCCGAAGACTATAAAAGAGCAGGGGTGCCGGTTTTCCCGAACATCTATAGCGAGAGGGCGGTGCGTCTCATTATCGCAGCATCCACTGGCATGGCAGTCCTAACAATGGTAACGGCAGCATGGCTCATCGGATTGCACTGGGGTTATTTCTGGGCAGTACTCACGTTAAGCGCGGTATTACTCGGGCTCACGCTAATTTCAGTACTTCGCCGTTCGGGTCGGGTGAGTTTTGCCTTATATAAAATGGCTTCAGTGTACATGTTATCCGTCATGGTATTAATAATTGCGGGATTATGATCTGCCAATAATCACATGATAGATTAAAAAAGGAGATTTGAAAATGAAAACGGGGAAAGTATTGCGCATTCTGGCGATTGTGGCGTTGGCTGGGACGGCATTCATGACCCTGGCGAGCGGAGTGGGTACCACCTGTCTTGCCTTTCATGCAGACCAGTATGGGAGATCATTTGCCGCCTACGTACCTTATATGAGCCTGTATCAGATCTTTGTATATATCGCCGTTCTGTTGGGGATAGCGGGTTGCATAATAACCTACGCCCTGGCGGTACGCGACAGATGGGCTTATTGGGGTGCGGTCATTTTCTTGGCTCTTGGTTTAGTTGAGGGCGGAGTCCACATGTACAATAGCATAAATATAACAGATAAGGCATTCCCGATGCCGATATCAATGCGTGTCATGATCACACTCATTTCTCTGGTGTTGTTCCTGGTGCTGCGGATTCCGGGTATCTGGAAATGGGTGGGTTTCGCCGAGGCCTCGCCTAAGGGCGGCTCTAAGGCAGCAACCGGTGGTGTCGCGGCTAGCACGGGCGGCGTTCTTGCCCTCACCACACCGCTGTGGGCCGGCGCTTCCCACATGCTTGGTGGCTACAACCTGGTAAATGTCCTTCTGGTGCCCCTGATGGTGGGAGGCGGGCTGCTGGTGGCGGTCGGCATAAGTCTGCTGGCCATGGCGGCTCTGCACATATCGCGTGCGCAGGTGGCATCGTGGTTTTGCAGAAGTGCTGCGTCACTTATTCGGCCGGTACTTTCTAAGGTTAGATAAATGTCAAAAAGGAGAAAGTCGTCTAGCGGCATTGATAGAATGGCAAGATGAATACCCAACAAGATAATGATATCCAGTCAGCCAACCGTTTTTCTAGAGCCATAGGCTGGTTGTGGCACCTCTTAGGTTCGGTCAAATTGGCATTTATTCTTATTCTGATAATTGCCGCGGTAAGTCTCATCGGTGCTTTTCTAATCCAGGTTCCCCTGGAAACGGCCCGTGACCCTCAGGCCTACGCGGCCTGGGTACAGAATGTCGCGACAGCTAAGGTCGGAGGGAGCGCTTCTTTACTGTACCACCTCCAGTTATTTAATGTTTCCGGTTCATTGTGGTTCCTCTGCCCGGGCGTTTTGCTGATGCTCAACATACTTATCTGCAGTTTGAACCGCTGGAATAGTATTCAGCGCGCTTTGCGGGGGGGAGCGGTAAAACAACAAGATAGCTTCTTCACGGGCGGCAGCGCTGATGCACGCAAGGAAATTACATCTGTCCCGTTATCCCAGACCGAAGCCGCGCAACTCCTGGAAACAGCGCTGCGGCGGCGGCATTACCGTGTCAGAGTCGAGGCCGATAGCGAAAACACATATATCGCCGCGGACAAAAATCGCTATTTCCGTTTGGGTACCTTCGTAAGTCACCTGAGTTTAATACTCTTTGTTCTCGCCTTTGTCTTCGGTGGTTTAATGGGGTGGCGGAATACTGATTTTGAGGTCAACGAAGGGGCCACAGCAGACGTGGGGCACGACACAAATTTGTCCCTCCGCCTCGATTCCTTTGTCGCCGAATATTATGCAGATGGAGTGACTCCTAAAGACTACCGGAGCCAGGTGACTCTCTATGATAACGGGCAGGAAGTCAAAGAGGCGTTAGTCAGGGTAAACTACCCGCTGTCCTATCAGGGGGTAAGTTTTTATCAATCTTCCTTCGGTGCTACTTTAATCATACAAATGCAGGTAAGCCAGATTGATACATCAACAACCCTTTACGAAGGAGGGGTGACACTAAAGTCGATGGGCAGCGGCTATTATGTGGGTAACCTGGACCTGCCGGACCAGAATTATACGGTCTATGTGATTGGTTCCACAAATGCGATGGACCCGATGATACCGGCAGAAAGCGTGTATGCCGATGTCGTGGGGGGAGACGGCTCGGAAGTCTATGACCTGGTACAGAAGGGTATTCCGATAAGTATTAACGGCCTGGAGTTTACCTATTCGGATGATTCCACCTCCCAATATTCCGTTTTTCAAGTCAGCCGTGACCCGACCAATATGCTTATCTGGATTGCCTCCGGTCTGTTCATACTCGGAATCAGTCTATTTTTCTATTTCCCGCGTCGTCAGGTATGGGGTTTATCCCAACGGCAGGGCGAGGGGAATAGCCGGTTACTAATACGCACCATCGCTCCCCACAACTTTAGCAACACTAGCGAAATAGAAGCTTTGACAAAGGATTTTGGGAAAGATTCACCAGTACAAAGGAGGTAATTTGTGGCTGGCTTAGAAAATTTATTCCTGTGGCTCTCTTTAGCCGGTATCGTGGTGACTATTATTCTGGCGATTATGGAATTTTTAGCCAGGCGGAAGGCTATGTTAGCTCTGGCTAAAAAAGAACCCGCTAGTCCCCCGCAAACCGCCGCTGCCGGACGTAACAGCCTGGGCATTGCGGGCGATGCTTTAACAATACTGACCATTCTCTTCATAAGCCTCACGCTGGTCTTCCGGGGAATCCTAGCCGGTCACGGCCCCTTCTCCGATATGTATGAATTCGCCCTGGCCTTTGCATGGGGTATCGTGGTGATGGGCGCAATTTTCCAGTGGCGTTATAAGACCGCCGCGGTTAAAAACGCCGGGTTTATTATAGCGCTGCTCCTGCTTATCTTTGCCATCGTCGAACACACCAGTCCGCCGCCTCTCGTGCCTGCCCTGCAACAGAGCACGCTGCTTTCTGTTCACGTCGCGTCGGGGGTAGTGGCTTATGGAACTCTGACCATCGGGTTTGGCGCAGCTATCTTATTTCTCATCCAAAATCGCCGTAATTCATTATGGCTGCCCGACAAAGAAGTGCTGGATAAAATAAGCTATCAAGCCGTAGTTATCGGTTTCCCGTTCCTGACCCTTCTGATCGTCCTCGGGGCGCTGTGGGCTGATATCGCCTGGGGTAAATACTGGTCCTGGGACCCGAAAGAGACAGCGAGTCTGGTGACATGGCTCCTTTACGCCGCTTATCTACACGCCAGGGTAATGCGGGGTTGGCGCGGGAGAAGGGCCGCCATACTTCTGATCGTTAGCTTCGCCGCCATACTGCTGACCTTCTTCGGTAACTATATTTTTACCGGTCTTCATACCTACAACGGGTGACATGATGGCATCATGCGGCGCCAATAATTAAACGATAGCAACCCCACGGGATATGGACGGTTGTGAATATGCCGTTCCGGTATCTACCGAGGCGATTGGCAGTGACAAGAATTCACCCAGTTTACGTCTCCGTGATGCCTCGATTATTATTTTGATTTTGCCCATGGCATAAGATTTACCCATGTTTGCTCTGTGGAAAAGAGATAAGATGGGGCAATTAGTATCGTGTGAGGGCTTCACTTATTCTCTTATAGCGCATGGCCAATTACTTGTTGGTCATCATAGACTCGTATAGTAGGTCTGCCCCTGCAGAATCTTGTTCTTTATCAAGCCCCGTGTTAGGAAGAAGGTTGAAGTGAAAACCAAATACTTACCTATAGCTTTCTTAAAAATGGTGACATTTTGAGTTTCTTAATATCAAAAGCACCGATACAAAGCATCGTTATTTTCAGGACTTCCATCATTTCTTGCAGATGATCCTCAACTGCTTTAGCTGAATCATCCGCTGCTTTCAGCAAAGGTTTTGCTATTCCTGCCGCATCGGCACCGAGAGCAATCGCTTTTGCCACATCAATACCTGTTCTTATGCCCCCACTAGCTATTATCGGTAGCTGAGGAACTGCTTTGCTTGTTGCAATTACAGAATCCGCAGTCGGAATACCCCAAGAACAGAACGTACCGGCAACCCGTTTACCGAGTTTATCGCTAGTCCGTATTTTTTCGATTTCGCTCCAGCAAGTCCCTCCAGCTCCAGCTATATCTATACCTGAAACCCCGATCTTGGCAAGTTTTCTGGCGACCTCTTCCGAGATACCACACCCTATCTCTTTGATAATGACAGGTACGGTTAACTCACGGCAAACTCCCTCGATTTTATCAAGGAGTCCAGCAAAATTTGTATTGCCGTCGGGTTGCAGCGCTTCTTGAAGCGAATTGAGATGTAAAATAAGAGCGTCAGCCCCAATACTTTCCACAACTATCTGACATTCCTTTGCTGTGTACCCATAGTTAAGTTGTACGGCACCCAGATTGGCGAACAGTAAAATGTCTGGAGCAATATCTCTGACTCGATATGTCCCAGATGTTTCCGGATTTTCGATAAAACACCTTTGCGACCCAACACCCATAGCTAAGCCCAGATTTTGAGCCGCCTGAGCTAAATTACGGTTAATGTGTGTCGCTTCTTTGTTTCCGCCTACCATGGATGAGATAATGATAGGCGCCGCCAAATTTTTGCCGAAAAGTACGGTAGAAAGATTGACGTCTTTTAGGTCAATTTCAGGTAAAGCTTGATGGATAAAGCGGTAGTCATCAAAACCTGGGCTTACATTTATAAATTCTGTTTGCTCATACAGTGCTATATTCAACTGCTCGCTTTTACGTTTTAGGTTGGTTATATGTCCCAGCTTATGGATATATTCCATTCGTGAAACCATCCTTAGTAATTTCTATCATTGAGGGATTGTATTAGTTCTTCCATATCATTTCCACCCTGATGGGGTGAATTAAGGATAGGATTTTCAATTTCTACTTGCTGTACGTTTTCTTTGAAAATAATTTCGTCCCATATGCTGAATATGAATATGAATAAGCCATGTTTAAATATTTGACTCGCTTCAAAACCAAATCCTTTTGGTACGGCAATTCTAGCACCATCCACGAATTGGGGCAAGACATTGTAAGCGTCCGTAACTGTCTTGGAGCACATCCCATGAAAGAACAAACATTTAGCCGATTAAACGGATGCCCTCTTAATACAATATTCATTAATTATAATTATTTATTAGATTCATTTGTCCTTGGACTCGTAGGATTGAAAAACGACAGCGAAGATAAAGATACATTATCGGCATAGTTTTTGGCTAATCGACCAAGTTATACGCTTTGGAGGCATCGCTTTCAGAGTCACGGCCATTTTTAAACATCTTGGGCACGCCGGCTCCTATTTTAATCTCTTTAAGCTTACTGACGACCGGAATACCATCAAGGAATAATATACGTCCGATAAGCTTTTCTGCATGTTTCATTTCACCTATAGCACGCTTTTGGATTATACCTTGAAGCTTATCACAGCCCCAATTATCACACATTTCGGTATGCACCATATATTGGTTAGTAGCCGTGAGCTCATCTGCCAGTAGAGAGAAAGTCACTTTTCATCTTTTAGCGCAAAGCGTTAACCTTTCATCGGGACATGCCAGAAGGATTGATGACCAATTCGAAGAAAGCCTCAATATTTTGCTGGGGGAAAGTCCCACTTTGGGGGAGCATGTTAACAAAAGGTAAGCAAAGGGTAGACTAAAGTTGCACAGGCGATTAACTGAATGTTATCTGTAAATTCCACTAAACTACAGTGTAGGGTCTCGCCTCAGCCGATCGCCGGTCTTCTCTCAAGACATAAAAGAAGTCGTTTCACTTTTTTAGAAGACTGAGTGCTTTACCAATCACCCTGATGGTAAGCTGGATATCTTCGTCACTATGGGCAAATGAGACAAAAGCTGCCTCAAACTGAGACGGTGGCCAGTAAATGCCTTCCGTTAACAGCACGTGAAAAAACCTATTGAACTCTTCGGTATTCGCTCGCTTCGCTGATTCATAGTCAACCACCTGGTCAGCGGTAAAAAAGACTGTGAGGAGTGAAGCGGTACGCGAAATGTAAATCCTGATACCAGCTTTGGCCGCGGCTGTGCCTATTCCCTTTTCGAGGCTCGCTGTTTTATTCTCCAGTTGGTTATAGACACCGGGCTGGTTCAACAACTTGAGTGTTTCTATTCCCGCCGTCATCGCTATGGGATTTCCTGACAGCGTCCCGGCCTGATACACTGGTCCCACCGGCGCCATCATTTCCATAATATCCCGCCTCCCCCCGTAAGCGCCCACCGGCAGTCCACCGCCAATAATCTTCCCAAGGCAGGTTAGGTCAGGGGTAATGCTATAGAGAGCCTGTGCACCGCCGTAAGCGACACGAAAGCCAGTTATAACCTCATCGAATATGAGAAGTGAGCCGAACCGACTGGTCAGACTACGCAGGCTTTCCAGAAAACCAGGTTGAGGCGGTACTACTCCCATGTTAGCCGCCACTGGCTCAACTATAACAGCCGCAATTTCTTCAGAATAGCGTTCAAATAGCTGTTCTACAGCTTTAGCGTCATTGTATAGTGCTGTCAGTGTATTTCGGGCATAACCAGAGGGAACACCCGGGGAATCAGGTATACCCAAAGTAGCCACGCCAGAGCCGGCTTTGGCAAGAAGCCCATCGGAGTGGCCGTGATAGCCGCCAGCGAATTTTACAATCATGTCCCGTTTCGTATAGGCCCGCGCCAAACGCAGGGCTGTCATGGCGGCTTCAGTTCCTGAGTTCACAAAGCGGAGCATCTGAATAGAAGGCATAGCAGTTGAAATCATTCTGGCCAGCGTTATCTCTAGTTCTGTGGGCGCCCCGAAGCTCGTTCCTCGTTCTACCGCCCTTTTTAACGCTTCGACTACCTGCGGGTGAGAATGTCCCATAATTAGTGGCCCCCAAGAGCAGACGTAGTCAATGAATTCATTCCCATCGGCGTCAAACATTCTTGCTCCCTGTCCCTTGACGATGAATGGGGGTGTTCCGCCCACTGTCTTAAAGGCACGCACCGGGCTGTCAACACCACCGGGCAGGTATCGCTGCGCTTCACGGAAGAGCTCTTGGGAATGTTGTTGATTCATATCCTTCCTACACATTCGATTCTGACCAGCGGGCAAAGTCCTTGGCATGGTAGGTAATTATTATATCAGCGCCTGCTCTCTTGATAGCCATGAGAATCTCGATCACGGTACGTTTCTCATCCAGCCAGCCTTGCTGTGCCGCCGCTTTCACCATTGAATACTCGCCGCTGACATTATAGGCGGCCAGAGGGTGATTGAAAGTCGCACGGACCCGGCTGATGACATCCAAGTAAGGCAATGCCGGCTTGACCATCACCATATCAGCGCCTTCGTTAATGTCCTCCTCAACTTCTCGTAATGCCTCCCGTACATTTGGCGGGTCCATCTGGTAAGAGCGGCGATCGCCGAATTGGGGAGCTGACTCCGCAGCCTCCCGGAAGGGACCGTAAAATGCGGAAGCATATTTTGCTGAATACGCGAGGATGGGTATATCATGATAACTGGCTTTGTCTAAGGTCTCCCGTATTATCTTGACCCTGCCGTCCATCATATCGGAAGGGGCGACCATGTCAGCCCCCGCTTCCACGTGGGAGATAGCCGTCTTTGCTAGGAGTGGTAATGTCTGATCATTGTCCACGTCGCCATTTAATACGACACCACAGTGACCGTGACTTGTGTATTCGCAGAGGCAAACATCGGTCACCACCAAAAGCTCAGGGACTGCCTTCTTTATAGTCTGTATTGCCTGCTGGACAATCCCTTCAGGATGATATGCCATAGAGGCAACTTCATCCTTATGTTTAGGAATACCAAAGAGGATGACGCCGGGAATCTTAAGTCTGGCTATTTCTTCAACCTCTGCCGACAACTGGTCGGGAGAAAAGCGGAAGATGCCCGGCATAGAAGGTATCCCCTGCTTGATACCCCTGCCCTCTTCCACGAATAGAGGATAGACCAAATCCCTCACTTCGACTCTTGTTTCCTGTATCAGTTTCCGTATCGTTTCTGTCCGGCGCAACCGGCGCAAACGCAACTGAGGAAAGACTACCATTTCATACCGCCTTCCTGAAATATTCTTCTAGCGCATTTACTAAACCTGGAATAGTGTGCTCACTGGCTACTATGTCAGGTTTAAGTCCGGTTTTTATTGCGGTCTCAGCCGTTTTCGGTCCAATACACGCAATCTTGACTCTATTTAAAGGTGCACTATCGGTACCAAAAGCGGTTACCAGATTGGATACCGTCGACGAACTGGTGAAAGTGATGACATCGAGTTGATTCGATAAAAGCATCTCCTTAGCCTTAGCAATAGCCTCGATGTTGGGTGAAGTCCGGTAAACCGCTATCTCCTGCACCAATGCTCCTAGTCCGGTCAGCCTCTTAGCCAGCTCCTCATCGGCAATGTCAGTTCGGGGCAGCAGGAATCGTTGCCCGGCGATGTTCCAGCTTTGAAATCCAGCGATAAGACCTTCCGTGGTATAAACAGCAGGGTAGTAGTCAGCCGTTATTCCTCTCTGCTCCAGCGCTTTCCCGGTAGCCGGTCCAATAGCACCAATCTTGAGCCCATGGAGAACCCGGCTATCCAGCTTCGAAGCATACAATCGCTCGAAAACTGCCTCAACACCATTAGAGCTAGTAAAGACCACCCACTGGTATTGAATTAAATTTGAAATAGCCTGGTCAAGTTCCCTGGTA
>JAPLHG010000014.1 GCA_026389745.1 Chloroflexota bacterium
AGCTTGGTACCATGATCGTTAGTAAGTACCACTTTGGAATATTTTTTATGAGCGTCCACTCCTGCATAGAGCATCTCCGTCCTCCTTAAAGATATTTATACTATCTTATCGCAGAATCGGACGCCTTTCATCATACCATCTGTCTATTGTGCAGTACCGCCCACCATTTCCTACAAAAGGTAAAACTTTTTAGAGAATCTTCGCATCAAGAGTTGTGACCGCAGAACGCCATATACTAATGCTTCGGTTCATTGAGACCCGGCAGGTCATGCCCGTGTCTATCCTCAAGCACGGCAAGGCGTTTCTTATCGCCGGTAATTACAATGCCAAAGGTCTCCAAAAGGGCACCCGGAGTCAATACATCTTGCGGCGCACCCATAGCAACAACCTTGCGAGCAAGGAGCATTACCTGATGGCAAAGAGCCGCCTCTTCCTGAATATCATGGGTAGCTACAATAATCGAAGCCCCCCTGCGAAGTTCATCATTGATTGCCTGTAAATAGAGCTCTCTACCGCCGGCATCCAGACCTGACGTCGGCTCGTCCAGTATGAGCAAATCTGCCTGATGAGCTAGCACCTGAGCAATATATGTACGTTGTTGTTGACCACCGGATAGAGACCATAACGGAGAATCCATCAGCTTCTCAATACCCATAGTGCGCATTGCTGACAGGACGATTTCGTCATCTTGTCGGCCGATTCGTCCCCATAGTCCGCGTAAAGGAAACCTGCCCATACGCACAACATCAACGGCGCGAAGAGGAAGGATGAATCCGGAGGCATGGAACTGACCAAGATAAGCTATCCGTCTGGGGTTATTGCCAGGGTGTGTTCCGAATACCGATATTTTGCCTCCCAGTGGCGACAACAGTCCAACAATTGTTTTTAATAGAGTCGATTTGCCCGAACCGTTAGTGCCAATGAGTGCGAGTGCCTTGCCCTGTCTTAATTCAAAGCGGATATCCGCCACGACAACTTCATTGGGGTAGCCGATATTGAGTTGTTTGGCCTCGACAAAGAAAACATCATCCGTGCTCGGTGTTAAGGACTGCACACCAACTGTTGATAAGGAAACGGCATTTTTCTGACTATCCATGTGTTAATTCCCGAGGGTAGGCTACCCGATGATGACGTATATTTTTCACAATAAATACAATAAAGAAGATTACCACGGTTACCATTATTATTGACGCACCGGCAGCCAGATCAAAGTAGTAACTGATTAGCAAACCCGAATAAACTGACAGTATACCGAAGACCAGTGCCCATGCCATCATAGCTTCTATACGCCGGGCAAGGAGTGCACCAGCGCCAGCCGGTGCGATGAGCAACCCGAAAACAAGTAAAGTGCCGACTGTCTGGAAAGACACAATAACTGTAATAGCAATCATGAAGAGCATAACATTATGATAGAGACGCACCGAAAACCCAGCGACTTCGGCTTGTTCTGGGTCAAAACTGAGCAACAAGAATGGGCGAGCACAAATTACGGCTATCACTACGATAACCACCGTGGCAACAAGCTGAATCAGGATAGAGGGGATACCTATGCCAAAAATCTCACCAAACAGTATGCGGATAAGGTCACCGCTAAAAGAGTTAGAGCGTGATACAATTACCACGCCCAGGGATAGCATTCCAATGAACAGAAGCCCAATTGCAGTATCTGAGGATAATCGCGACCGTTGTGTAATCAGGGTAATGCCCCCAATCATGAACGCGGCACCGATAGCCGCTCCAATGATCCCCGGGAAACCTACCAAAATTGCTACTGCAATGCCAGGCAATACGCCATGGGCGAGCGCATCGCCGATAAAAGCCAGACCACGAAGGATAACAAAGGTGCCAGCAATTGCACAAGCAATCGAGACCAAGCTTCCAGCAATAAGGGCTTGGAGCATAAAACCATTGGATGAGAAAGGTGTTACCAATAAATCCATAATGGCCACCCCTCCTATTTTAAGGCATTGGTAATAACGCCGGTTATATTTCTCATGAATGTGAAATAGGAATTATCATCAGGCAAGGCGTGCGTGGTGAGTTCCACAACATTTACTCCGGTTTCATCACCGATTGCCTTGGCCACAGCAGGTGATGTACCAAACTCAGTGAATATCGCTTTCACATGGTTATCTTGAATTGCCTTCTTAAGTGCAGCCAGGTCTGCTGCCGAAACCTCCGCTTGAGAAGAGAGACTAGGTATAATTACTCCAACCAGCTTAAAATTATAGCGTTGTGCGAAATATCCCATTGACTCATGTCCAGTGACCAGTTTACGGTTGTCCTGTGGTACGGCCGCTACAGTATCGGCAACTTCTTTATTCAAGCTATCCAGTTGGCCTTCCAGATTGGAGGTTTGACTAGTGATATCCAGACCCAATTCCTTCATGAATTCAGGGGCAAGGGCGATGACTATGCTCTTCATTGTTAGGGGGTCCATCCAGATATGCGGGTCAGGCGCACCAAGCATCTGGTCTGGGTCACTGGAAGGAATTCCCTCGCCGGGCCCAACATAACGTACAGTAATATAGTCGGAGGCAGTGAAGAATTTCACACCATTGTTTCTAGCCACTGTCAGAGTCTTCTCCATGCCACCTTCCAACCCAAGTCCGTTCTCAATGACAAGGTCTGCCTTATTAATTGTTTCAATATCTTTTGCTGATGGTTCCCATTCGTGCGGGTCCAGTCCGTTTGGAATAGAAATAGTTACAGTTGCCTTATCACCAACCAAGTCTTTTACAATTGACCCAAGAATAGAGTAGGTAACGACAATGGATTTCTTCGGGCTACTGGTTGATGACTGACAGGATAACGTACCAAGAAGGGCTAGCGTGATGAGCACTGTCAATAGGATATATTTACCTCTCACCTGAATGCAACCCTCCTGTTTTATGCTCTTGACTCAACGTTAATGATAATCTATTATCAATAGTAGGTCAAGAGTAGTTAAGAAACTAACGAGAACTCGTCCACTGGGAAGAGAAGAGTAATATGAAGAGAGGCACACATCAGCGCAATGCAATTCGCAAAGCTCTGCTAAATGCGGGGAGGCCACTTTCAGTCAATGAAGTGTTTGCACTGGCTCAAAATGAAGTGGCAGGTTTAGGAATCGCAACAGTCTATCGAAATCTGAAGGCTCTCCAGCTAGAGGAGTTGATAGTACAGGTCGATTTGCCAGGGCAACCACCCCGCTGGGAAAAAGCACCAGAACGTCATCACCATCATTTTCTTTGCCGTACATGCGACAAGCTGTCCGAGATACAAGATTGCCCAGAAGGGCTCAGACATCTTTTGCCTGAAGGGTACACCTTGGAGGAACACGATATTTTACTACGTGGCCAATGTGATACCTGTACCAGAGTTACTAATTCATACGCAAACCGGAAGTAGTATACTGCTCCCCATTAAGACAAGCGGTTAGCTAAGGGAGTAAAATGGCTGGTAACAGGGAGAAAAGCAGCCATGAAAAGAAGGAAATGGGACCCCAAGACCAAAGCCATGATTGTTGTTCAGGGATTGAAAGGCAAACCGGTTGCCGAGATCTGCCTGGAACATCAAATCAGCCAGACCCAATACTACCAATGGCGGGATCAATTTCTCTCCAATGCGCACCAGATATTCGCTGACAATGAAAAGAAGAATGAGCTATTGACCAAGGAAAATGTCCATCTTCGGAAAATTATCGGGGATCTCACGGTGGAATTAAAAAAAACCGAAGAGTGGTTAACATGAAACGGAAAGAAGCCGCCAGTACGATAGAACGTAACCTGCCGGTGCTGGAGCGTATCAAGGAAATCAAAATAGAGCATCCTTTCTGGGGATACAGACGTATGTGGGCTTACCTGAAATATGTTGATGGTTTGGAGATTAACAAGAAACGGGTATTACGGCTGATGCAGCGGCATGATTTACTGGTCAAGCCGGACACAAAACTTAAGGCAAAGAGAACACTCGGCAGAAGCAAACCTATACCGGAACGCCCTAACCAATGGTGGGGAATAGACATGACCAAGGTGATGGTAAACGGGTTTGGCTGGATGTATATCGCGGTGGTACTGGATTGGTACACGAAGAAAATAGTCGGTTACTATGCCGGGATGCAATGCCGCGGGAAGCACTGGCTGGAAGCCCTGGATGAGGCAGTGAACCAGCAATTCCCGGACGGTGTACGAGAAGGAGCAGGATTTATGTTTGATGTCAGACAATGGTAGCCAACCGACATCGGTAGGGTTTATGAAAGCCTGCCGGGAACTAAACATCCACCAGGCATTCACCAGCTACAACAACCCCAAGGGGAATGCGGATACCGAAAGGGTATTCAGAACCATGAAAGAGGAACTGCTCTGGCTTAGAGAGTGGACCAGTCCCTTTGAGTTAGCCGATGCCCTCGGGCAATGGATTAGATACTACAATGGAAGTTACCTGCATTCGGCATTAGGTTATAAGTCACCAATAAAATTCGAGGAGGAATACCGAAATAACCAGCTGACTCTCTTAGCTACCCCTTGACTAAATGGGGTGCACTACAGTAGCTTCCAGGTATTCTTCCGTTCTCTCACTATTCATTGATGCCTCCAAATAATTAAGCTAGCTTAATTATGACACGTCTGCCTTAATTTAACAAATAAATATTATCTATATGCGACTGTAATAACAGCCTGTTTTTATAACTGCGCTGATTTCAATTAAAGCCAAACCCAGTATCAACTTATATACGGCATTGATTACTATATCAACACAAGGTAAAATATAAGCGTGTTAATTTTTCTACAGAACATGGGGGGCAGACTTTCACGTTAGTGAACGTAATGGTGTAATATTATACAAAATACAGTCATAGTTTACTCAGTTTTAGGTCAAACGAAATTTAAGTTTCAAAGTGCTATGAGTTTACTTGTGGATATTTAATTATGAGATGCTGTTGCTATGGGGAGATGGTTATATGGAAATAGACAAACTCCTTAGGGTAATGATAGACAAGAAAGCTTCAGACTTACATCTGAGGATCGCTTGTCCGCCGGTGCTCCGTATTGATGGAAAACTCATATCTTGCCTAGATTGGCCACCACTTACCAATGAGGATACTCAAGCAGTGATTGAATCCATAACCACTCCGGAACAAAGAGAGATTTTTGCTCGCGAACTGGACCTAGATTTTGCCTATAGTATTTCGGGAATTGCTCGGTTCCGGGTTAGTGTGCTACGACAGAGAGGAACATTGGCTTTTGCCTTCCGTTTAGTACCGTTTAATATTCCCACTATTGACGAATTAAAGCTGCCACAGATCTGTAAAGAGCTTATTCTTAGGCCAAGAGGGCTTGTCATGGTGACCGGCCCTGCCGGTAGTGGAAAATCTACTACTATGGCAGCGATGATTAACTATCTCAATGAAACGGCAAGCCGAAATATCATTACCATCGAAGACCCCATTGAGTACTTACACCGCAACAAAAAATGCATCATCGCTCAACGAGACCTGGGGGATGATACTAAGTCATTTGATGTTGCCCTAATGCACACCCTCCGCCAAGACCCTGACGTAATTTTCATTGGTGAGATGCGAGACCTAGCGACAATATCCACAGCCATCAGAGCTGCTGAGACGGGTCATTTGGTCTTGGGTACGTTACATACTACTGATGCTCCACAGACAATTGACCGTATAATTGACATTTTCCCAGCAGGCCAGCAAGAACAGATTAGACTGCAGTTATCCCAGGTGCTGGAAGCGATATTGACGCAATGTCTCCTCCCACGTCTTGAGGGTGAAGGAAGGGTGGCTGTCTTTGAAATTCTGCTCGCCACTCCAGCAGTTAGAAACCTTATCCGTACGGGGAAAACCCACGAATTACCTAACATCATGCAACTTAGCACCAAAGAAGGTATGCAAACCCTGGATCAAGCGTTGGCTGAAATGGTGAAAAATCAGGTAATTGACCGGGAAGATGCTTTGATGAAGAGTAGTAACCCGGGGCGTTTAAGTAAGATGATGCAATTCCCCGCGGGTAGTCACTAGCCCCTTCTGTCTAAACGTGCCAAGTGGGCTAAGATTTGCTGAGGGGATATTAAGCATTAGAGATAGCCGGTGCCGTACATATGTACAATGGGAAATTCCGGCAGAAAGCTAAGATAGTGATGTGGCATTAGCTTCATCAGCCAGTGCAAAACCCAGAGTTAAAATAAAATCCAGTTGCCGCTAATCCGGTAGATAATTAGCGATTTGACAGTGCTTTGAGGATATGCTTATATTAGTGGACAATCGAAGCAAGAACGACGTTCTAAAGGGAATTAATTTAATTGCTAGTGGCTTGACTTAGCCGGTGGTTTATGAGCTAGATAAGAAAATAGCACGAGATAAACCCTAGCACAGAGGTAAGTAGATGAGTAAGGAAGCCGAGGATACCAGACAGGCCAGAGAGGCCGAGGCAAAGGCAAAGAAAGAAGCCGAGCTAGCTGCTAAAGAGA
>JAPLHG010000015.1 GCA_026389745.1 Chloroflexota bacterium
AGCTGAAAAGATGGGGGCTAAAGCCTAATGAGCATCCACATTGACATAGTCACTGCAGAAAGACTGGTCTTCTCCGAAGACGCTGATATTGTTTTGGTGCCCGGAATCGAGGGGGAGATGGGAATTTTACCCCACCATGCCCCTTTGATGACAATGATACGTCCCGGAGAAATCCTTGTGCGGAAAGGCACTGAAGAATTTTCGATGGCTATATCCGGCGGTTTTCTGGAAGTTAAACCTGACCACATTACCATTCTGGCTGATGCCGCTGAACGCGCTGACGAAATCGATATTGCCCGCGCCGAAGCAGCAAAAAAGCGTGCTGAAGAAAGGTTGAGTAGCCGCACTGCTGCTGAAGTAAGCG
Source organism: Chloroflexota bacterium (assembly GCA_026389745.1). Classification (GTDB taxonomy): domain Bacteria; phylum Chloroflexota; class Dehalococcoidia; order Dehalococcoidales; family Fen-1064; genus Fen-1064. The sequence continues at coordinate 365 of JAPLHG010000015.1, forward strand.
GTGCCCTTGCCGAAGCCGCTCTACGCCGTGCTCTGATCCGCCTTAAGGTGGCGCAGAAGAGACGGCAAAGGAGAACTGTAATCTAGTCTTTCAGTCTGCGTTTTGCTGATATCAGTACTAGTGGGACACCGTTCCGAATGGCGAACATTATTTTGTCAGGATGCTAATCTATAGGGATCCTGTAGATACCCTCACCAATTCTTATTTTGTGGGGTGATTTCTGCTATTGTGAAAGAACAATCTCGTTCAGGGTTAGACTATTTCCAGGGTGGCTTTGATGCCTTTCTTAGCCGCCTTCACCCTGATGAGAGTCCGCATAGCTTCCGCAATGCGTCCCTGCTTGCCGATTACTCTTCCCTTGTCCTCATCGGCGACCTGTAACTTCAGTATGATGCCTTGCTCATCCTGTTCTTCGGTTACCTGTACACTATCCGGTGCGTTCACGATTGATTTGGCGATGTACTCAACTAGGTCCTTCATGTTTTCTCCTTGATAGTCTTGGGCTTCTCTATGATACCTAACTTAGAGAGCAGTCGAGCAACAGTTGCTGTCGGCTGAGCTCCTTGTCTCAACCACTTTAAGGCTTCCTCTTCCTTGATAACCACTGTTTCCGGCTCAGTCTTGGGGTCATAGTGTCCAATGATGCTGATGAAGGCACCGTCACGCGGTGCCCGGCTATCAGCTACTACTACCCGGTAGCTGGGTTTTTTATTGGCGCCTACTCTTCTTAATCTTATTTTTACCATGGTGAGCATATTATCCTCTAACAGATAGTAAGTTGTCAAGACAGCGTCCAATCGCTATAATCGGAGTGTGAGATTGCGGCAACTTCACAAGTGGGGATTTACCGTTTCTGAAGCTAGAGACTTGCAGAATCATCTGGCATCGGAGGTATGCCGGGCCGGAAATATTATTGAACCGCACTTTATTGCCGGTGTTGATGTCTCTATCCACAAATCCCGCGGTACAGGGATGGCCGCCATAGTTATCCTTGAATATCCCAACTTAAACATGGTGGAAGTCAAATTAGTTCAGGGCGATATTGATTTTCCCTATATTCCCGGGCTATTGTCATTCAGGGAATCGCCGCTTATTATTAGAGCTTGTGAGCAACTTACTTATACTCCTGACCTTATTATGGTTGACGGGCATGGAATTGCTCACCCGCGCCGGCTGGGGATTGCCGCACATCTGGGGCTTTTCTTCGATATTCCCACCATCGGCTGCGCTAAATCTCGACTCTGCGGCACTCACCTGATGCCCGCAGTTGAACCCGGTTGTTTTGAAGAACTAATTGATAACGACGAAACCATCGGGGTTGTTCTGCGCACCAAATATAATACAAAACCTGTCTATGTCTCCGTAGGGCATAAGATTGCGCTTGAGGAGGCAATTTACTGGGTGATGAGGTGTTGTTGTGGCTACCGATTGCCTGAGCCGATTAGATTTGCGCATCGGGCAGCAGGAGGAAATCTTAAATCAGAGCAAAAATGTGTAACGATAGAAAATTAAAGATAAATGTGAGGAACAAATGCAGGAACTGAAAGACAAACTAAAGGAATTGCGGTCGCGAATATCGGCTCTTATGGAGCGTCTTTGACATTGCCGGACGTGAGAAAGAGATTACCGAACTGGAGAAACAATCCGTCGAGCCGGGCTTCTGGTTAGAACAAACTCGTGCGCGCAGTGTGATGCGCCGTATAGCTGAACAGAAGAGAATAGTGGAGCAATTGCGGAATCTGGAGAAAAAAACCTCCGAGATTGCCGAACTGATAAATCTGGCGACGGAGGAAGCTGATACTTCCTTTACAGAAGAAATTCATGCCGAGACGAAAAAACTGGCAGGACTTCTTGATAAGCTGGAACTTGAACTGGCTTTCAGTGGTGAGTATGATTCCCGCAATGCTATTCTGGCAATCCATGCTGGGGCTGGGGGTACTGAATCTCAGGACTGGGCAGAAATGTTGCTGAGAATGTATCTCCGCTGGGCAGAACGGCGTGGCTATAAGACAGAAATACTGGATGAGTCGCGGGGGGAGGAGGTTGGTATCAAAAATGTTACCATCGGCATTACCGGTGAATACGCCTTCGGTTACCTGAAATCAGAGCATGGTGTTCATCGTCTGGTGCGGCTTTCTCCTTTTGATTCCGACCATGCGCGACATACGTCCTTTGTGCTGGTTGAGGTTATGCCTGAAGCTGAGGAAAATGTCGATGTCAAAATTGCAGCTGAAGACTTAAAGATTGATACCTTCCGTAGCAGTGGAGCTGGTGGACAGAATGTGCAGAAGGTTAGCAGTGCCGTCAGAATCACACACCTGCCTACTGGATTGGTAGTAACCTGCCAAACCGAACGTTCCCAGCATCAAAACAAGTCCATCGCTCTGAGAATTCTCTATTCAAGACTACTGGAGATGAAACTGGAAAAGCAAATTGAAGAACGTGCTAAACTTAAAGGTAAGCGTATTGAAGCCGGATGGGGCAATCAAATCAGGAGTTATGTTCTCCATCCCTATAAAATGGTCAAGGACCACAGGACGGATTATGAAACCAGTAATCCCGAAGCCGTGCTTAATGGGGAACTGGATGATTTCATTACCGCTTACCTGAGGTCAATTGCAGGGAGGCGGGATGTTTAAGAAGATTTTAATGCTGACGTTGGTATTATGTCTGATTTTGTTTTGTACTTCCCCGGTACAAGCCCAGAATAAGTTGGAGGTGCTCACTACTTCAACCGAGGTAAATTTCCCGAATGACCTCACCTTCAAAATATCTGCTCAGAGCGATGTTAAGATTACTGAAATTCGTCTTCAGTATTCTATAGAACTATTGGGGTTTGCCCAGGTTGTCAGCGAGGCTTACGTTCAATTTTCGCCATCGACCAAGGTTGATACCCAGTGGAAATGGGACCTGGTAAGAATTGGAGGATTGCCGCCGGGTACCGTCATTAAATATCAGTGGATAATAGTTGATGCCAGTGGTGGTAGGCTTAAGACATCTCTTGCAGAGGTAAACTTTGACGATAGCCGCTTCTCATGGAAAACACTGACCGAAGACAAAATTACTATCTATTGGTATGATGGCACGCAATCTTTTGCTCAGGAAATAATGCAGTCCGCTCAGTCATCGTTAGCCCGTCTTTCGGAGAATACCGGTGCCTACATCAAAGAACCTATCAGAATGTACATCTACGGCAGCGACAGCGATTTATTGAGCTCGATGATTTTCCCGCAAGAATGGTCAGGGGGGGTGGCTTTCACCCGTTATGGCTGTATCGCTATCGGTATTTCATCATCGAACCTCGATTGGGGCAAAGGAGCCATTGCCCACGAACTGACTCACCTTATTACAGAGCAGATGACACTTAATCCCTACAATGAATTACCCACCTGGCTGGATGAAGGTTTGGCAATGTACAATGAGGGTCCGCTGGACTCTTCATTTACCAGCTATCTCAATCAGGCAATCAAGGCAAACAATCTTATCTCCATACGCAGTCTCTCCAGTCCCTTTTCTGCTTATGCTGACAAATCCTATCTCTCCTATGCGGAAAGTTACAGCATCGTCGATTTTCTTATCAGTACCTATGGGGAAAATAAGATGTTCGCTCTGTTAGACACTTTCCGACAGGGCAGTACCTACGATGGGGCCTTGCATAAGGTCTATGGTTTTGATATGGATGGTCTGAATACCGTCTGGCAGAAGAGTCTTACTGCATCAGTCGAGACAGTTCAAGCGAGCAAGCCACTGGTTTTTGAGCCAGCGATTTTGAGGTGGGGGTATGCTTGGTAAAACCAATATCTTCTTGAGATTGGAATAATAATTACATCTATTTTTCTATAAACAAACCGAGCAAAGAAGACATTAGAAATTATAATATGACGCCACTCATAAATGATTGTATCGGATCCCCTTGCTAACTTTGAAGAAGACAGAGTATCGTCGCAAACTCGCTCTTACAGTGCCACGATCCCATTACAGCCAGCAAACCACGCAGGACTCACTGACTGTCTGGTATGTCATAATGAACTACCTGCGGACCATGATGGTTGTACCGATGCTGCCTGTGCTGCCTGCCACCCACTGGCGCCATAGGTTTTACACATGCTTCATTGTTGAGGAAAGAGATGGAGCGATATAAAGCCCTTTGTCGAGAATTCGAAAGTACCGTAAAGTCAACCTTTTAGTTTGAATAAGAAACTGGAGTGAGTCCCTGAGGCTGGACAATTAGGGTTTGGAATGTTAGGAAGGTCTGACAGGGTCAGAGTATAATCGAGAGGAGAAGAAAGGATCCCGCCATGCGAAACCAGAGAGCTTCGCAACAGAGATAACCCTGAGCCTCATTGACAACCAGACCACAATGGGTTAAGATAGTTTACAGAGTTAACTGTTAGCTTAGTCAATATAATCTTTTACAAGCGCTGTAGCCCGGATCAGAAGAAAAATGAATGACGCAAACATAGACTGCATTCTTGAAAACATGATTCATATCATGCCTGTTTTCCACAAGAAGCTTCTCAGGATGGATTTGGGTGGAGTTACGGGCAATCTGACTCGGCTTCATCTTACCATCATGGGCATGCTTAGCGCTGCCAGTATGACGATGTCTGAACTGGCAAAGATATTGATGATGACGAAATCCCAGATGACGCACCTTGTGGAGCAATTAGTCGGGTTGGGTATTGTAGAGAGACACCCAGATGCAACGGACAGGCGAGTAATTAATCTAGCTCTCACAGACAATGGCCGCGTCTTACTCGAAGATATGAAACGGAAGGTGAAGGAAAACATTAGAAATAGACTAGCAAACCTGACACCAGGGGAACTCTCTGAGATGTCAGTCGCTTTGGAAACACTGAGGAATATCGGCGGCAAACTGTAATTGGTATAGAGTGGGCCGTCAGTCGGTTCAGCATCTCCAGCTATATTGTCGTCATGGTCACGGAGGTACTTTTTTAATTGCGGAAACTCATTAAACATCTCAAACCTTTCGTCTGGTCTATTGCGGCGATATTCGTTCTTTTGTTTGCTCAGGCAATGGCTGACCTCTCGTTACCGGGTTATATGGCTGACATCGTAAACGTTGGTGTACAGCAAAACGGCATTGAAAATTCAGTCCCACAGGCTATCAGTGCCAGTGAATTCAATAAACTCACATTGTTTATGGCTGACAATGATAAGACACAGGTAACCAGGGACTACATTTTGCTCGATAAACAATCCCTTTCCGCGGGGGACTATGCAAGATATCTGAAAACCTATCCTCAGCTAGCTACTACTTCAATATACAAACTTAACATAAATGGTAAGGCCGAGCTCGTTCAGCTAAACACGATTTTTGAGAAATCCATCCCGGTGGTGGCTACCATCGAACAAAATGGAATTTCTGCCTTGGTAGGAAGTACTCTGCAAATTCCTGCCGGTGTAGACCCATTTGCAGTGATTGCTCAATTGCCGCCTACCCAACTTAATGCGATTCGTAATGCGGCGGTGACGCAGTTGAATTCTATTTCGGAAAGTCTATTAAACCAATATTCATCAGTTTATATTTCAGCCGAATATAAAGCACTGGGCATTAATGTCAGCAGTATACAAACCAATTACATGCTCAGAATCGGTCTGCTCATGCTACTCCTCACGCTTGCAAGCGTGGTCTGTTCCGTAACTGTGGGCTATTTATCGGCGCGTATTGCTGCCGGATTGGGACGCAACCTACGCCGACAATTATTTGTACGAGTAGAAAACTTTTCTAATACCGAATTTGATAAGTTCTCCACTGCTTCCCTGATTACGAGGTCGACTAACGACATTACTCAGATACAAATGCTTATGGTTATGCTCTTCAGGGTTGTCTTCTATGCCCCCATACTTGGTGTGGGTGGCATTCTTAAGGTGATTGGTGCCGATAGGTCAATGCTGTGGATTATCGCCGCGGCGGTCGGTGCAATGCTGACCATGATGGCTGTCATGTTCACGGTTGCTATCCCGAAATTCCAATCTATGCAGAAACTCATTGATAAGCTGAATCTGGTGATGCGTGAAACCCTTGCCGGGCTGATGGTCATACGGGCGTTCAACACGCAGAAGTATGAAGAGGGAAGGTTCGATGCTGCAAATACGGATCTGACGAAAACGAGCCTATTTATCGACCGCGTGCTGGTATTCATGATGCCGGCCATGATGCTGATTATGAACGGCGTTATGGTTCTCATTGTATGGGTTGGCTCTCACCAGGTTAACGCCGGCACAATGCAAGTCGGGAATATGATGGCTTTCATGCAGTACGCGATGCAGATTATCTTCTCCTTCCTTATGGTGTCGATAGTGTTCGTTATATTGCCGCGCGCCAGTGTTTCTGCTGTTAGAATTAGTGAAGTGCTGGAAACCGAACTTGTCATAAAGGACCCCGAGGAACCCCAGAAATTCAATAGTGGTTTGAGAGGAGTGGTGGAATTTCAGGATGTTACATTCCACTATCCGGGCGCCGAAGATGATGTGCTGAAAAATATTACCTTTACTGCAAAGCCTGGCCAGACAACAGCCTTGATTGGAAGCACGGGAAGCGGCAAATCCACCCTTATAAATCTGATACCACGTTTCTATGATGCCACCGGCGGTAAAGTCCTTGTTGACGGGATTGACGTGAGGAATGTGACACAACACGATTTGCGGGACAAAATAGGGTATGTGTCACAGAAGGCGGTATTATTCTCCGGCACGATTGGAAGCAATATCAGGTACGCCAACGAAAATGCCACCGACGGAGAGGTGGCTAGATATGCCGAGACTGCCCAAGCTCTGGATTTTATCGCAGAAAGTGGCCAGGGCTACGGCACAGTTGTGGCTCAGGGGGGGATGAACTTGTCCGGAGGGCAGAAGCAAAGACTGGCAATTGCCCGTGCGCTTGCCAAGAAACCGGAAATTTACATTTTTGATGATAGCTTGTCGGCACTTGATTTCAGGACCGACGCGGCTCTCAGGAGGGCGCTCAAAAAAGAAACAAGTAGTGCCGCGGTGCTGATTGTTACCCAGAGAGTAAGCACCGTACTGGCGGCGGATCAGATTGTGGTGCTGGACAACGGCGAGATTGCCGGCATCGGCACACATAAGGAACTCATGGAGAGTTGTAGTGTCTATCAGGAAATTGCGCTGTCCCAGTTGTCAAAGGAGGAGCTCGTTCGATGACTCAACCAAATGACACACAAAAAACAGTCAGCGGCGCAACAGGCTTTGGGCCAATGAGAGGTGGCCCTATGGGAAGGGGTCGCATGGGTGGGGGACCCGGTGGGCACATGGCAATGATGGGTGGCGAAAAGCCAAAGAGTTTCAGAAAGACCATGAAAACCTTTTTGAAGTATCTCAACCCGTACCGTGTTTCGCTCATCCTAGTGCTGGTTTTTGCTATTGCCAGTACCGTTTTTATGATATTGGGTCCTAAACTGCTTGGTAAGGCTACCACTAAACTCTTTGAAGGCATCGTGGCAAAGGCAATGCATGTTCCCGGTGCGGCAATCGATTTTACCTATATCGGTCGAATCGCCATCATTTTGTTTGGCTTGTATCTTCTGAGCGCTCTTTTCAATTATATCCAGGGCTATATCATGTCCGGCATCGCCATGAAGGTCACATACATGTTCCGGAAGAATATCGCGGAGAAGATAAAACGGATGCCCCTCAAATACTTCGATACAAAGACGCACGGTGAGGTTCTGAGTCGCGTTACGAACGATATTGATACTATCAGCACGACTTTGACGCAGAACCTGTCACAGATTGTTACTTCGGTAACCACTATTATTGGGGTTCTTGTGATGATGCTGACCATCAGCTGGCTGATGACCGTTGTGGCGTTGGCAATTCTTCCGCTGTCTTTTGTGCTGATAAGCGTCGTGGTAAAGGCGTCTCAGAAATACTTCCAGAAACAGCAGGTCTATCTGGGACACGTTGATGGGCACGTTGAGGAAATGTATGGCGGTCATATCGTGATGAAGGCCTTCAATGGCGAAGAGAAATCTATCCAGCAGTTTGACAGGCTCAACGAAGAGCTGTATGGCGCCGGATGGAAGTCTCAATTCCTGTCCGGCATGATGATGCCGGTCATGACCTTCGTAGGCAACTTGGCCTATGTCGGTGTGAGCATTCTCGGTGGTTATCTTGCCGTCCGCGGGACTATTGGGGTTGGCGATATTCTGGCATTCATCCAGTATGTGAGGTCGTTCACCCAGCCTATTACACAGACGGCGAACATTGCCAATGTTTTGCAGTCCACCGTGGCGGCAGCCGAGCGCGTTTTTGAGTTCCTTGATGAAGAAGAGGAAGTAGCGGAACCCGCTGATGCCGTTAAGCTGTCGGTAGTTAACGGGAGCGTATCCTTCCAGAATGTACGTTTTGGCTACAAACCTGACAGAGTAGTCATCCATGATTTCTCGGCAGACATCAAACCCGGGCAAAAAGTGGCCCTTGTTGGTCCCACCGGTGCCGGCAAAACAACTATCGTTAAATTGCTTATGCGTTTTTACGATGTTAACAGCGGGTCTATTTCGGTTGATGGAGTTGATATAAGAAAATTCAGGCGGCAGGACCTCCGTAGCATGTTTGGTATGGTCTTGCAGGATACATGGTTGTTTGGCGGAACCATTAGAGAGAACATACGGTACGGAAACCTCAACGCAACCAATGAGGCAGTGGTAGCGGCGGCAAAGATGGCTAATGTCGACCATTTTGTGCGTACTTTACCGCATAGTTACGATATGGAGTTGAATGAAGAGTCCAGCAACATCTCACAGGGGCAAAAGCAACTCTTAACCATAGCCCGTGCATTCCTCGCCAATCCCAAGATACTGATCCTTGACGAGGCAACTAGCTCGGTTGATACGAGAACGGAAATCCTTATCCAAAAAGCGATGGGGAATTTGATGAAAGGAAGAACGAGTTTCGTTATTGCTCACCGCCTGTCCACAATACGCGATGCTGATATCATTCTTGTAATAAACGATGGAGATGTTGTGGAACAGGGCAAACATGAAGAGTTGCTGGCCGCAAATGGTTTTTATGCGTCACTATATAGAAGCCAGTTTGAGATTGGTCCCGCAGAGTTGGGGATAGTTCCCGGCGAGCGACACTGACTGGCAAAAATCTGTGGTGGAATCGCCCTGTTCACCCTAGTCCTCTATCTGGGCAATGTCATCTTGGTCTAATATATAGGTCTTGCCGGTGTCCAAACTGGTGACGACAATATAAGGAAATTTGGCCACAATTTTCTGGTCTGTGGTATAAATGTAATTGCTCCCTACTTTCTTTCGTCCCTTTAGTGTAAGCCATACTCTTTTGTTCGTCATTTCCGTCATCCTTCTTCCAATGGACGAGTTAGCGCAGATGACGACCATTGTGTAACCCTAGGGTTTCTAATTCAAACTACTACGGTAATACTAAACCCGCGCAATGCCGCCTGTCAATGAATTTTATGAATACAGAAACCGCTTCCCTAGAGAACTACAAGTGATGCGGTCGCCCCATACTGTATTTAGGCATAGGAAGATTCCTCTCGTAGCTCTTCCTACGCCACTTTCCTCTTTATTGTAGTAAATACATTCTTCATGCTTCACGGACAGAGGCTCCACTGGCGGACTGAACATATTTACAGTCCTTTCTCCATTTGATAGGCTGGAAATTGATCCTGCGGGGCCTGGTGGCCAGTTCCCTTGTCATTCCCCGTCAACGGACAGCGTTGACATTTTGCGGGGGGGACTACGGTTGCCACCAAAGAACCTAGCAACTCCGAATGACCTGTTTATTATCGCTAGGGATGGCAAAATGCCACAAAGGCCCATAGAGAACTTGATTAAGAACACGGGGATGAACAACGATTTCGACGTCAAAGGAGAGATGAGATGAAACAGTCAAAGACAGTTGTTAGCAGCAAAACCCGCGCCAAAACTAAGACTTCATTAGCCCGCAAGTATCCAAGAAACGCCAAAATGTGACCTGCTCTTGACGGCTCTATTAAAGTGGAGTAAATTCAGGAGGGAATTTGCAATAGCAATGAGAGTTACTAGCCGATGTCTACACTTTTGCTAGATATAAACGCTGTGAACAACCTAATGAATATGCCAGATGTTATCAATGTGGTTGAAGAGGCTTTCAGGATGTGGGGTGAGGGTAAAGCAAATATGCCAGCCAAGGCATATTTGCTTGTAGAGCATGGTGATTTTAGGGCAATGCCTGCTGCCTTACCAGGGTGCGCCGGAATGAAATGGGTAAACACCCACCCTCAAAATCCGTCTCGAAATTTGCCTACGGTTATGGCTATTATGATCTACAATGACCCAGAAACAGGATATCCACGAGCAATAATAGATGGGACAAGAATTACGGCCTACCGAACTGGTGCTGCAGCAGCTATCGCTTCCAAGTACCTAGCTCGACGGGATTCGCATACAATTGGAATTGTCGGCGCTGGTTGTCAGGCATACACGCAGATACTAGCTCATGCTGAGTTGTTTGCCCTCAGTTCAATAAATGCCTTTGATATTTCTAAAGCTGCGGTGGATAGATTAATTAGTTCTTTACCAGAGTTTTCGATTAGGAATTGTTCTGTGCAAGAGGCAGTAGCCTCAGATATTGTATGTACTTTAACCCCTTCTCGTAACCCTATTATCAAGAAAGAGTGGGTAATCGCCGGAACACATATAAATGCGGTTGGCGCTGATGCAGCGGGCAAGGAGGAGCTAGATCCCTCAATATTAAAAGAGGCAATTGTCGTTGTCGATGACTTAAGACAGGCAAGTACTGGTGGGGAGATTAATGTACCAATAAAAGAGGGTATTTATACTATCGATGAAGTCTATGGGACACTCTCTGAATTGGTTGTCGGCAAGAAGAAGGGTAGAACAGACAATAAGGCAATTAGTGTCTTTGATTCTACTGGAATTGCTATCGAGGACATAGCTGTGGCTAAGTTACTCTTTGAGAAGGCTCAACAAATGGGCGGTTATCCGTCCATTGACCTGATAGGAACATGAGGCAGCAGAGAGTAAACCAGCTTATCTAATGTCTCAATGTTTATAAATGGTGTCATCTTCACTCTTAATCAAGGTAATAACTTACTCATACCCTACCTCCAGCAAACAATATCTTGCGCTTGGTGTATCATTGGTGTCGAGGCCAATAAAAAATCGGCCCCAAAAGAGGCCGATTCCAGCTATTTTAGCTTCGATTTCCAGATTATGGTGAGCCGTGCGGGACTCGGACCTGCGACCACCTGATTAAAAGTTATGCAGTCAATTTTCAAGATTTCAGGTGGTATCCGAAGCTGGAATCGGTACAAAAACTATTCAATTCTTAACCAATCAGGTTGACAACCGCTATAAAAATACGTACGGCTCTGAACTCTCAGAGCCATTATTACCCTATCATCAGTTGCCCTTGTTGTCAAGAGACCGCTTAGTTCTCCATAAAATACAATCCAGTCCTGATGTAAAAGACAATATCAAGAAACTGGCTGACGCTCCTATAGAAACTGTACTGAATTACGCTTTTGCACTCAATCGAAGCAACTTTCAGATACCACTATCTTCGATTGGCAACGTAAGAATCGGCGCTTTCAATTGGAATCCATTCCCGCATATCTGCCTGACTGTAACCTATTTCGATGGCAAACACCCTATTTTTACCAAGAACGAATATCGTCAAATGTAATTAGGATTGACTATGACCAAAATACTCATAAACAAACCGTAAGTATTTTACCCGGCAAATCTGACGCCATGCGACGAGTCGCTTAGCAACAAAAGAGATCTGGGGGATTTCGCTCCCCCAGATCTCTAATAACCAAGGTCTAAGTTAACTTCTGGCGGCTATTTGTTCTTGTTCCCCTTACCTGAGTTTGTTTTCACGACCCCGTTATTAGTCTGTTGAGTTTGATGATTGCCTTTCGCTTTTGGAACACCCGAATCGCGAATTATCCTGGC
>JAPLHG010000055.1 GCA_026389745.1 Chloroflexota bacterium
CCAATTGCTGACTAATCTTGCGAGCGATGATTTCGTTATCACCGGTTAGAATTTTAAGCTTCACTCCCGCCTGTCTCAGTAACTCAATAGACTCCCCGGCGGTTTCTTTCAGGGGGTCCATAAAAGCGATGAAACCCAAGAAAACCATACTGTTTTCATCGGCTACGGAATAGGTTGGTCTGCTATCTCCTGTATTTCGGTAGGACACGCCGAGAACCCTGAATCCCTGGGAACTCAAATCACGGAGTTCCCGCTCGATTTTGCTTCTGACCTCACTCGTCAGGCCATATGTTTGCCCATCGAGTTCGTAGTGTGTGACAACACCTGCAATTTCCTCCGGAGCTCCCTTGGTAATAAGAAAAGTGTTGTGATTTTCGCTAACCACCACAGAGAGTCGCTTTCGAATGAAATCAAATGGAATTTCATCAATCTTCTGGTATTGGTCGGTATTAATTTCCTTGTATCTAAGTATCGCCTCATCAAGCGGGCTTCTCAGACCGGTTTGGTAGCGGCTATTCAGGAGTGAGTAGAGAAATACCTTCTCTGAGTCCTTCCCCTCCATATCTACATGCAGTATAACGGTGACTCTGTTTTCGGTTAATGTGCCGGTCTTATCGGCGCATAAAACATCCATGCTGCCGAAATTCTGGATTGCTGCCAGACGCTTTACGATAACGCCCTTCTTCGACATGTTGGTGGCACCTCTGGCAAGGTTTATGGAAAGAATCATCGGCAATAATCCCGGTGTTAATCCTACTGTCAGGGCGACGGCAAACAGCATGGAATCTAAAATACCATGTTTAGGTTTAAACAGGGCATTGACAAGAAAGACAAAGATAACAAGGACGAAGGTCACCTGCATTATTAGAAAACCGAATCTCCTCAATCCCTTATCAAACTCGGTATCAGGCTTTTTTTCGGTACTCTTCTTAACAATTTCTCCATACTGGGTCGCACTTCCGGTCTTAACAATGATTGCCGTTGCGGTACCATTGGTTACAGACGTACCCATGAAAAGGTAGTTATTCCATTTACTTGTGTCAGAGATGCTCGTTTCCCCAAGCGTATCAGCAGTCTTTTCCATCGGGAACGATTCTCCGGTTAGGGTAGATTGGTCCACGAAGAAATCCTTGGCACTAATTACTCTGGCATCCGCCGGAACAATATCACCTACGGAAAGGACTATGAAATCACCGGGGACCAGTTCTGAGACTTCGACTTCCTGCTTTGTCCCGTCTCTTATTGTAGTAGCAGTGGTAGCTACTCTCTTTTTCAGTTCATCTGCTGCCCTTTCTGCTCTGTACTCCTGAGTGAAATCAAGAATCACACTCACTAAAACAATGAAAAAAATAATAACTGTATTTCTGATGTCTCCCAATACTGCTGATAGGATAGCAGCAATTATCAATATTATGGTTATCGGACTCTTAAAATGTGAAAGGAAATCGATGATGACGGATTTCTTTTTCCCTTCAATCTGATTAGAGCCGTAGATTTCCAGGCGATTTTGCACTTCTTCAGTGGTGAGTCCGGTTACTGAGGTATCCAGCCGCCCAATAAACTCACTGGAAGGTAGGGATAACGTCTCCGCAGTGCTTACCATTATTCTCGCGCCAGCAGCTAGCTTTTTAATAGTTTGTTTTCTTGACATCGTTCTGCAGTTTTCCTTTCCAAAATGGGAAGAATCCGATAATAGTTATGTTTATATTCTACTCCTCATTATTGTGATGAGACAATATCTATTTTTAATGTTTTTAGTCGGTTTCGTCCGCATAAATTTATATTGAGAATGCAAGTTAGATGTCTATCCTGATATCTAAGTTTGCTTACTCGTCCCGTGGAGTAACGAGTAATGGTACACATCTAATCAATAAAGCCCATTGTTTTAGTCTCTGTATTGAACACTGTGGCCCCCGTAAGGTTGATATCAGTGGTTTCTTCTCGAACATAAGTTCGGGAAACGAACCAAAATTATGTGGTAAAATGTTATTCGTTGACCTTAGCAATACCAATATCCGTAGTATCTAATCTATTTCATGCCTATTGCAGTGTTAAATCAAGATAAGTTTGAACACCCCGAAATTCATGTGTGATGGTTAGCACTGGCGGTGCAATGGTGCTTTCTGATGTTGTAAAATAGTTCTTAGGGGTAATGACCGATTTGGAACAGGAAAGAAGGGTTCTAATTCAATGTGATTTCGATGGCACGGTTACTGAAAAAGACGTTAGTTTCATGTTACTGGATGCCTTTGCCAATGGTGACTGGCGGTCCGTGAATAAACAATATGCGGATGGTAAAATCACTGTCGGGCAGTTTAATGAACAGGCTTTCAATATGGTCAAAGCTGGAAAGAAAGTTATGCTGGATTACATAAAGAACCGGGCTAGTCTGCGTAACGGTTTCAAGGATTTCGTGAACCTTTGTGACAACATGGGGTTTAGGCTTGTGATTGTCAGCAATGGTCTGGATTTTTATATCAAGCAGATTTTGAAAGATAATGCATTGACCGATATTGAATTTCATGCGGCGGAAACACATTTCCTGCCACATGGCCTCAAAGTGAAATATATTGGACCGGATGGAAGTGCGGTAGATAGAGAGTTCAAGGATGAATACGTAAAATTATATCTTAACGAAGGTTACCATTTGGTATATATTGGCAACGGAACTTCGGATTTACACCCTGCCAGGCTCTGTCATCATATTTTTGCCACCGACAGCCTCCTCAAGAATTGTCAACGACATTTTGTAGCCTGTACTCCATTTACCGACTTCACCGAAATTACTAATATTTTGAAGTCTTGGTAGTACGATGAAAGTAGTTTTGCACATCTGCTGTGGGGTCTGTGGGGCGGGGGCGGTTGAAAGATTAGTGTCTGAAGGGCATCAGATAGTAGGGTACTTCTACAATCCCAATATCCACCCTTCGGAAGAGTACACGAGAAGACTGAGAACCGTCGAAATTATCGCCGGATTAATGAATTTTTCTCTGGTGAATGTTTCTTATGACCCCGAAGAATGGCTAAAGAATACTGCCACCTTTTCAAAAGAGCCTGAGGGTGGTAAAAGATGTGAAGTTTGCTTCCGGATAAGATTGCAAAGAACTTTTCAATACATGCAGGAGCATGGATTTGATGCTTTCACCACCACATTAACCGTTGGGCCTCAGAAATCGTCGGCATTAATCAATCGTATTGGTCAGGAAATTGGTGGGGACAGATTTTTGGTGAGGGATTTTAAGAAACAAAATGGTTTTCTAAATGCTAATGAATTTGCGAAACGGCTTGGAATCTATCGTCAGAACTACTGTGGCTGTATTTACAG
>JAPLHG010000123.1 GCA_026389745.1 Chloroflexota bacterium
CCTAAAATGACTTTCACAATAGTTATAACGTATGATGTCAAAATTAGTTAGTTATTTTTGTAAGGTAAAAATCGAAAACTGCAATGATCCTGCGCCTTTGACTCTGCCAACATCGGGATGAATACATGTACCAAAAGGTTACCATTTTGGAGTGGTGGAGACGGGGGAGGGAGCCTGTCTCAGAAATGGAATACTGACTACTAGGCAAAAATCAAAACAGATGCCGTTCCATGATTTGTGCCGAAAAGTCGGTGTATTTGGACGTTTGCGGACTGATTATCGCCGCTTATTACATTAACTTTGTTGCATGATATCCCCAATTGGGACCAAATACGCCACAGAGTACGTAAGTTAAATGCCGTGGCCAGTAAGTTAAACTCTGCTCTGACGTTGACCAGCCCGCGCAGCAGGAACCTCCTGGCATTCATCTGTTCTTTGAGGATGCCAAAAGTCGGTTCGCTCATCTCCTGTCGACGACTATACAGACTGCGTGCTGCATCAGTGCTCATCCACTGCCGGTGTTTACGCAAAAGCTCCTCGGAAGAGCTAATCCAAAGTGCCCGTCCCGCATGTTTATCCCTGGTGCAAACGCCAAAAGCCAGACAAGTTCGACAATCTGTTCTCGAGGCTCTATACACGCGATATGGACCTGATGATCCACGCTTTGAACGGCGAAATCCGCGGAAAAGAAGCTGATGGCCGTGGGGACAAGTATAACTATCTGTTTCCGAATTGAATATGAAGTTGTCCTTGAAGTAGGGACCTTGTAACTCGCTATGATATCGCTCGGTCATCACCAGTGTTTGATTTCTGCGTGCGCCTGCTTCCAAACCAGCCACGGTATGGTAGCCGCCATCAGCCAGGGTGATAGGAACTCGCTGTCCGGTTATCTCTTCGGACTTCTCCAGCATGGGTGCTAATTGTCCTGAGTCTGAAGCGCTGTTCACTACCTCAACCGCCGTAATCATTAAGCCTTTTCCTTTAGCGGTCTCCGGATTTAAGGTAGAAACCATCGCTTGGGCATTGTAACCAGTGATAATTCCGCTTCGCCCCTTCATCAATTGGGCGTCTCCATCGGTCAGATTTACCCGCTTCATCTTTTCCTGTTGCCCCAGGTGATTCATGGCGTCTTTTACGTGCTGGTGTAACTTTTTTGCCGTCTGCAATGCCTCCGGTAACCGCGGTGGAGGAGCGTCATCGCCTCCCTCATTTTGTGCCTCCAGTTCAGCAATGGCCGCTTCCGCGCGATTCAGTAAACGCTGTAAAGAGGCGGCATCATGGGTACGGTCATCGGCGGCATTGGCCGCTATTTTCGTGCCGTCCACCGCTTGCACCGCTAAGTCAATTAAATCCAATTCAACGGCGGTGGCCACGGTGTATTTCAGTAGTTTCCTCATCGCATCACGGTGAGCCTGATAGAATTGCCATAGTGTATTGTGGTCGGGGTTCTGCCGTCCCGTTAGATACAGATAGTGCACCTGGTCACGGCAGGCTGCTTCAAGTTTGCGTGAGGAACGAATACCCGTCATGAAGCCATGTAGCCAGACACACAGCAATGCCCTTGGATGATAAGCTGGAGCACCCAGTGGCTCTCCGTCAGGTCCAATTCCTATTTCTATCCAGGCCGCACGGTCAAGGGCATCCACAAACTCTGCTATGAATCGAGCAGGGTGGTC
>JAPLHG010000070.1 GCA_026389745.1 Chloroflexota bacterium
ATGAATTAATTGGCAGTGACCGGTGCTTGCTGACATAGTTCTGCAGCCAGGATGTTCAGGGCAAGTTCACCATCGTATTTCCCGGTCTTGATAGCGAGGTCGGTTTCCAGTAATTGCTGGTACACCTGCTTGATTCGTGGCATCGAGTAGCGGCTGGCTTGTTCCAATGTCTTGCGGACAACATATTCGGAGGCAACTCCCAGCCGTTGCTGTATTTCTAGCTCTTTTAACCCCTGTTTTTTTAGGTCTCTGACTCGGACAATCAAACGCATCTGCCGGTAAAGCATTGCCAGCAGATAAGTGGCAGTGGCTCCCTGTTGTAGCAATTGCTGGAGCAGATTTTCGGCTTCACGGACATTAAATTCCATAATAGCATCTACCAGGCTAAAAACGCTGGTCTGTTGGGTATAACTCACCATCGTTTTGACGTCCTTTTCCTCAATCGGACGAGTTGCGGCGTACACGATTAGCTTGCTTAGTTCACTTGATATAATCCAGAGATTGCTTCCCACCAGTCTGACCAGCAGGTTGACTGCTTGGGGGGATATGGAGCCGCCGTCTTCGGCAACATGTTTACCAATCCACTGGCGTAGTTCGGGTGCTTTCAACATGGGGAATGATTTGGCATTCGCCTTGCCATAAATCATTTTTAGTAGGGGATTAGTGTCTTTGATTTCGTTTTCTATCAATACTAGCACCGTGGTTTCCGGAAGTTTGGCAATGCAATGGCCGAAAACCTCATATCCCACAGGCTGATGCTCTGTCTTTTTGGCACTCTTCGAGCGGCTGGTAGTTGCCCTTACGGCGAATCGTTCCAGCAAGCCATGAACGATGACCAATCTCTTATCCGAAAGAAACGGGGCTGATTCACACACTGCCCTCAGTTCATCCGCCGTAATTTGCCCGCCATCAAGCATATTGGTATTGGTAGTCAGCATTTCAGAGTTACCAATACCCTTCTTGATATTTTCTAACTCCTGAGTAATGGAGAAATCATCCTGCCCCGATAGTATGTACAGCAAATTTCCGGCCTTTCTTTAATCCTGTCTGATTACGTTGGGATGATGCCGTGTTTCTTGGCAGGGCGGTCTTCTGTTTTATTGATGGCTATCTCAAGAGCGGCAATCAATTTTGGCCTAGTCTCTGACGGGTCAACGACATCATCGGTATGTAAGCGCTCAGCGGCACGGTAAGGATTGGCGAACTCCTCGCGGTACTGGCGAATCTTTTCCTGGAGCAGTTCCTCTGGGTTGCTGGCTTTTTCCAGTTCTTTCCGGAAAATAATAGGTGCCGCGCCTTCAGCACCCATCACCGCTAGTTCCGTAGATGGCCAGGAGAGGACGGTATCTGCTCCCAGACTTTTACTCGACATCCCCAGATAAGCACCGCCGTAGGCTTTTCTGATAATAATGGTTAGTTTAGGTACGGTTGCTTCAGAATAGGCGTAAAGCATTTTAGCACCATGTCTGATGATGCCTCCCCATTCTTGCTCGGTGCCGGGCATATAGCCAGGGACATCAACTAAGGTGATGACGGGAATATTGAAAGCATTGCAAAAGCGGATGAAACGCGATGCTTTGTCGCAAGCATCGATATCCAGACAGCCGGCTTTAGACAATGGCTGGTTGGCGATGATGCCCACCGAATACCCGTTCAATCTGGAAAAGCAGGTGACGATATTGGTAGCGAAGAGCGGGAACAGTTCAAAGTAATTTTTCTTATCGTCTTTTCTTTGGTCAAAAATCCTCTCAATGATTTTTTTCATATCGTACGGTTTGCTAGAGTTTTCTGGGATAATGTCAAAGAGCGAGGCATCAGTGCGGTCTGTTTTGTCTCCCCAATTGACCCTAGGCGGTTTTTCTCTGTTGCTGGATGGCAGGTAGCTGAGCAGTTCTTTGATGCTCTGGAAACACTCTGCTTCGCTGTTTTCGGAACGGCAAACCACACCGGCCTTTTTCTGAGCGGCTATTGCACCACCCAGGTCTTCTTCGCTCACATCCTGTCCGGTAGTGGCTTTAACCACTTTTGGACCTGTGATGAAGGCGAAGCTGATACCTTTGACCATAAAGATAAAATCCATCAGCGCCGGCGAATAGACACCACCACCGGCCGTAGGACCAAGGATAGCACAGATTTGAGGGATTAAACCCGAAGCCATAACATTTCTGCGGAAGAGTCTGCCATAGCCTGCGAGCGAGTCGACGCCATCCTGGATTCTGGCACCGCCGGAATCGTTAAGTCCGATGACCGGACAGCCGACTTTCATGGCGCTATCCATCAAAGTGCAAATCTTCTCGGATTGCATCTCAGCCATCGTGCCGCCCATGCTGGTAAAATCCTGAGCATAGATATAGATTTTTCTGCCATCAATTTCACCGTAGCCGGTCACCACCGCATCTGCCGGAGCATCCTCATAAGCACCGCTGTTTCTACTCTTCACGAACATTCCAATCTCGTGAAAAGTTCCTTTATCAAGGAGCATTTCAATACGAGCCCGGGCGGTGAGTTTTCCTTTTTTCTCTTGTGCGGCAACACGTTCCTTACCACCCATGCTGGTAATCTTCTGGCGACGTTCCTTCAGCTCAATTAGTTTTTTATCTTTTATTTGTTTCTCTTCGCTCATTCAATACTCCACTGGTTATATTTATTGAAGTCAGTAGACTCATTACGGATTGGGACTCCCAGATTTTTCCTCTTTACCCCAGTTCTGCATTATCTTCTTTAACTGCTGGGCAAGTTCCGGGCTATTGCGCAGACGGTCGATAAAGATGGGGCAGCCTTCCAGCAGTGAGTTCTGAGCAGAAGTCGCCATATTCGAGAGTAAATTCTGCAAGCCGACATCGTTCGGCATAGCATGATTTATACCAGGGGCATTCCTTGCACTGAACGACCCCGTAGGCTTCGTTGAGAATGTCGCTCATAGTTTGTTCCTCCCTAGATTGTGATGTGTGGATAATTTGTGGTTATCAGTAAGATAATGCTACTGAATTTCGCTCATAATATCAAGTTATGTGATATAGTTGATGAGTTTTTGTTTGAGTGTTAAATAAAATGCTTGCCTGTTATTGCGAGGTTACGAAATAAACGAAGCAATCTCAGAATGGCGAGATGTCCCCGCACTGGGATTGCCACGCTTCGCTCGCAATAACAATTAAGCGTCTTCTACTTTTTTTCTAATGCGTCTCAGTTCAAAAACAACCGGGTTTTCATGGTCGGGGCAGGCAACAGTTGTTTTATCGGCATCTTTCTCCCAGGGGAACGAACCACCTGCCTGTAAAGCCGAGGCGAAGGGGAAAAGGGTGTAGAAAGCCCACGAACACATCCCGGCAGACGTGGTGTCTCCAATAGCATATTCGTCGCCGACCTTATGCCCGGCGGCACAAGTGCCTTTCTGGCTGACTATTCTAGCGGTTACCTGATACCATTCTGTCATAATTCACCTTCTTTCAGGCTTATGTTCGATAGCCTCCTTTTTTATCATCAGTTTAATGGCTAAATCAAGGTCAGCCTGAGTATTGATATTGAAAAAAGATAAAAATTCCGGGTCGAAACTGCTGAATCCTCTCTTGTTCAGATGAAGTACGTGCATTTTTTTGAGGAAAGTGGTAACACTGAACTGGTTGTTCTCCAGATGTTTCCTTATCACCGGCAGGCAGGATATGGAATATACGGCGTGTAAGGGTTCGGTTTGACCTCCGGGCCATCTCGGTACGATAGCATCGAAGCTCGGCAGAAGCTTGGTCATATGTTCCAGCAATGAGATATTAAGAAACGGCATATCGCAGGCAACTACGATGTTAGCAACATTGCCCGAGTAATAAAGTCCTGTATAGATACCACCGAGTGGTCCCTTATCAGGGTAAATATCAGCTACAAGTTCGGCAGCTTTAATTGATGAAAAGCTTTTATTATCACTGCCTGTCACTAAAATGAGCTTGTTTGTAATGGGAGTGAGGCTTCTGATAACCCTTTCGATGAGGGGCACACCCCCAATTTTCTCCATAGCTTTGTTTCTACCGAGTCTGAGGCTCTTGCCGCCAGCAAGTATGATTCCGGTTACTTCCATTGATTCTCACACTTTCTTCGAGTAATTAATAAGTTGCCAGGTAATAGTTTCGCAGACAATTGTAACATCTTCCGGTTCGAGGTAGTCACCTATATTGGCATCAAAGAGCAAATTCGCCTGCGGTGTCAGTTCGTTATCACCCTGCCACAATACAATGGTGATGGGCACACGGGCAAAGGCATTGATAATTAACGAAGCATCGCCAAACTCTCCCTGTCTGGCGCCGAGCGGCTTGCCTGCTTGGCGTAAAAGCGTCGAGTCTTTGCCGAAGCAATCGGTGATAGGTTTGATAGTCCTCTTGATAAAAGTGGGATAGTAGACCATCCCACCGGGGAGGTCGCGGTAGGTAATTTGTTTCCCCGGCAATGACGTGCCCTTTGCCTGAGTGAAGTAGTGCAGGATGAGGATTTTATCACGTAAAGAAATAGACTGGTTACTGTCTACGGGTGAGACATCAGCAGTTGACACGTTGATTCGGTAATCCCGGTTGAGGTACTTGAGAGTAATAGTTTCTGGAGAATACTCTGCCCCGCTTTTTTGGCACTGTTGTGCGATATCAATGCTGGCTAGCCGCCCTCGAGCGATGGCGGAAGCAACGTCCAGGTTATAAACACTATGATTGTTATTAGACGGTTGCCAGACCATACATTATCACCTATAGATGTCATCCCCGAG
>JAPLHG010000007.1:0-628 GCA_026389745.1 Chloroflexota bacterium
ATTTGTCGGGGGCTCCCTTCCTTATTTCTCTCTTTTGTTGACAAATCGATGCTCAAAAAAGAAAATAGGCACCCTTCATACAGAAGAATACCTATTTTCTACACAGGAATCCAGTATATTACTTGCCGATTCGGAACATCTTGGTGCCGCAAGTCGGGCAGACGCCCTGGGTTGCTGGCTTGCCGTTCTTCATCGTGATGGCTTTGGCGTTCTTCATTTCCTTCTTGGCGCGGCACTTAACACAATAAGCCTGCATTCGGTTCTCCCTCCTTTGTGGTATTTGTGTGAATAATAAATCATTCAGGCACGCTTGTCAATAGGTTTTGAGCACTTTTTATGCCTATTCTAAAAAATATTTGAGTTCGGGTAGACTCGGAGGCAGTACCAAGTGACTAAAATGTGCTAATATCTATATCTAAACTCTGATTTCAAGCTGGAGAGCAAAGCTATGAATACACGCAGGTTAAAGGAAAATCCGCTGACAATCTCCGAAGGAGAAGTCGCCCGGCACTGGGATGAAAATGCCGACCTATGGACAGAACGTGTCCGTAAAGGCTGGGACACCTTTCGTGACCACCTCAATAACCCCGCCTTTCTGAAATTCATCGGTAGCATCGAGGATAAGAAA
>JAPLHG010000007.1:651-2009 GCA_026389745.1 Chloroflexota bacterium
GTGGCGAGGGTTACAACACCCGTATCTTCGCTCGTATGGGTGCTAATATGACTGGCATCGATATTTCATCCAGACTGATTGAGCATGCGCGTCAAGCAGAACAGAAAGAACTGCTGAGCATCCGCTACGAAGTGGTATCATTTGCCAACCTGACAATCTTTAGTAATGACTCCTTTGATACTGCCGTCTCCACAATGGCACTGATGGATAGTCCCGATTACGAAAAGGCAATTGCTGAGATTTACCGGGTGCTCCGCAAGCAGGGCGATTTCTTCTTCAGTATCTCTCATCCGTGTTTTATGACAGAAGGTTTCGGTTGGGTAACCGGCGGGAGAGAAAGTAAACCGGCACTCACCGTATCAGGATATTTCAGTAAAAAGCAATGGATAGAGCGCTGGCAGTTCTCACGGGTTCCTGAAGAGATTCGTAAAGATACCCCGCTGTTTGCCATACCGCGTTTCCCCAGGACTCTTTCCGAATACATTAACACGCTCATCCAAGCAGGATTCGTCTTGAAGCAACTTGGTGAACCGCGTCCCTCCGCAAGCGAATGTCATAAGTATCCGTATCTACAAAAATGGCGGGATGCAGGCGCCCTTTTCCTGCATATTCATTGCGTTAAACCATAAATGGAGAAACAGTGATGAAATCGAGCTGAAACATTACCTTTGGGCTATACATTTTATGGCTCTCTACGGCATCGCTGATTCGAGTGTATCTCCTGATTTTTCAGTCTTGATAACCTTTTTAGGCCGTTTTGTTTTTTCTCAAAATCTTCCCCTAGCTACCAATTTTACTAGTAATCGATACAGAATCTACTACTATTGCCCTGCCTTTTTCTATAATCGTAGGTATGGTGGACTAGCTGTAAACTCTATGAGAGAATGTAATAATGATGAAAATTCAAAAACCCATGTATCTGATTGCCGGTGGGGGAGGCAGAAACATCCTCTCCACTTTCCATATTATTGCAGCTATTGTTAGAGATGTTGGTAAGGAGAAGCCAACCATCGCTTATATCGGAGTGGCCAGTCTTAGCGATAATTGGTTTATCTGTTTGATTATCTCAGGTTTGCTCAGGGTAATGTGCCACTGTCAGGTCCGGAGGATATTAATTGCCCCCAAAAACGCCGACCTCGATAAAGCGAAAAAAGCTTTGGAATTAGCAGATATTGTTTTTCTTAGCGGTGGCGATATGGAAGCTGGAATGAAAATATTGGAAGAAAAGAACATGGTCGGTTTTTTCCAGGAGCTTTCCAGGAAAGGGAAACTATTCATCGGGGCTTCTGCCGGAAGTATTATGCTAGCTAACGAATGGGTCAACTGGAGTAATCCAGATGACGAATCCACAGCCGAGC
>JAPLHG010000063.1:0-2478 GCA_026389745.1 Chloroflexota bacterium
CATCAACAAAGAGCAATATTTTGAGGGTATACCGCCGGAGGTCTGGAATCTACACATTGGCGGCTACCAGGTCTGCCAGAAGTGGCTTAAAGATCGCAAGGGCAGAACACTCACGTACGATGATATTAGTCATTACCAGAAAATCGTGGTTGCCATCACAGAAACTATTCGCTTAATGTCAGAGATAGATGCCCTGATTCCAGGTTGGCCGATAGAGTGAGGAGGCTACAATGAGCTTGGCAAAGTCAATGGCCAGGCAAGGGGATAAAAGAAAGTGAGCTGATAAAGGAGAATGAAAGTGCCAATTATAAGGAAAACTGCTAAAGAGACCGTATCCACTCGCAGGGCAACCATCGTGGTGCGTCAAAATAAAAAGGAGGAATCTGATACAGAGAAATTACGAAAGGCTATAGATAAAGATAAAAAGGCTGTAAAGAAATTTATGAAGCTCTAAAGTTGAGCTTGGGCAGGGAAACGGGTTTATTAGATTTGGCAACGATACACTAGGTCAGTTAGCTTTCAAGATAGTTTGAAGTTCTATAAGGCTCCGTTATCCTGATGACCTATTTATCTCAACGTTCCAGTGTGGCTTTCTTCGCTTCTTCCTTTTTCGTCTTGCTCTGCTTTGGTTTCTTTGCATTATGTCTGCCTTTGGTTCCCATCATTCTCTCCTTCATCGTTGGCACTTGTGCTTATTTTGGTCGGCAATCTCATACCTTCCCTTTACTTTATTTAGAGTGAATTGCACCGTCTCGGAATGAGCCCTCAGGTCGCCCTTGCTTGCGTCGTGTTCTACGCATTGACTGATTTTTTCTTTTACTGAACGTAAGGCTTCCTGGATGGTTTTCCCGTTTACTTCCTTCTTTTGCCATATTATCTCCTTTATATTAAGGAATATTATATACTAAACTAATTAGCTTGATGATTATCTGAAACGTTATAGGGCATTGGAAGTCAATTAACTTTCAGGATATGAAGTTTTATAAGGCACCGTTGTCTTAAAACGTTTGCTAGTTTTTGTCACTCTGAGAAAACCTTACAAAAATGTGTAGCGCTACAAAAAGGTAGAGCCTCATCATTACCTCACTTTTAAAATTGGCCTATCGACCTTCTGTCGTAATTCTGCTAACCTTGCTACTATCTTGTTATTTCCCTCTGTTAAGATAGCTTACTTCACTGTCTGATATGTTGTACTGTAACATCAGTTGTTCAGTGGCTCTGTTCAATGCGCTTTCCAAAGTATTTCCAGCTGCGAGTTGATTATACTTTTGAATGATGCCGGCTGTATCTCCAATGGCGACAGCGTCTTGAAGTGCTTTCAATATCGTTCGCTGTGTCTGATAGTATGACCTAGCCTGTACAAGGTGGGTGCTAGTTGATGTTTCAAGAGGCGAGGGTGTAAGTTCCGCCAGACGGCTGATAGCACCGTCCATTGCTGTTAATAATTTAGTTACAGCCGCATTCCAAGATATAAGGTCAGCGGCCGTACTTACCGAAGACGGGAAAACAACTGTGGAAGCCACAGAATTGAAATTGTTATCTATGCCATCGAATGCTCTTAGATAGACAATAACACCGGCACGTTTTTGCTCAAAAGTCACTGTTGCAGGAGTCGTCGTATATTTAGTAGTAGTTGTTGTCGTGGGTGTGGTGGTAGTAGTGCCCTTGCAGGCTCCGGCTGTCACTGTCAGGATTAGTATCGTTGCTGTGGCAAGCACCAGAATAAACCTCTTTATCATTTCAGCCTCCTAGGAACTTCTATTCAGGGGTTTTGAGCACCATCATATAGTATTATGTCTCGTTTGACAATAGTGAATTCAAGTGAATTTTCAAACTTTATCGGTCATTTGTCCCACTGTTTAGATATTCCATATTTTGGTTTAAAAATGCCTATTAAGTAGCCTCAAACCGATAACAGATTCTGATTCTCTTTCAGCCACTTATTACATTTTCTATTATGTCTTGGCTCTCCCGCCTTAACCGGCTAATATATCGGCGTAAAGCTATTGACTCGGCAGAATAATCACCGTGTTTCCAGTTAGCTTTCTTGGAGCGTTCCAGCCCTTCAGGTGTACGTGGGCCGGTGCTTTTCCCGCCGTGCATCCGACACCTACCGTTTGCCATTGCCGGGCCTCTGCAAGGTGTTCCTTTCCTAGTCTTGGCTCCGCATCTCGGAGCTTTGTTTGGGTCTCCTGGTGGGTTATTGTTTTTTAACCATCCACACCGTAGAGCATGGGCTTCATCCCCGCTTTTCACTATTACCTTCCCCCCCGGTTGACCACTCCTACAATAGCCTGCCCACCTTCATTGACGTGGACGTGCTCAACAATGACCTTTTGCTGGCCCCCAGTCCTATATCTTTTTAGAGCTTCCATCTGAGCAGTAAACGTTCTTAACATCTTGGTTGCCTGGTTCACATTGGCTTCCTTTCCCTCGAAGGTTTGGCCAGTAAGCATGGCACGCTTCATTATTTCCATT
>JAPLHG010000063.1:2581-9572 GCA_026389745.1 Chloroflexota bacterium
ATACCCTCAACCTCATCTTGTGGCTGTATCCCATTCAGCAGGGCTAGGGCCTCATTGGTAAACTCAGACAGTCTGTTATCGTTAAATCCCTCACGAGAGACATAGCCTTCAAAGGTTTTGACTACCTGGGCGATAAGATAGTTTTGTAAATCCAAATCAGGTGTTCCGAGGGCCTCGGTGAGCCCGACGATGCTCAGCGGGATATCATTAACTAGAGCGAGTCCACCTGAATCAACCTTTGAACTCTTCTTGAACTTCACTGGCTCCCTCTTGACACGTTCGAGGTATTTAGCAATCCTTACCTTTTCCGCGTCAGTATATTCCTTCTTTACCAGGTCTTTAGACATCTCTGGCTTCTGGGTATTGCATTGACTTTCATTAGCGTGGTTTGTCATGACTCACCTCTTTTTTAATCTTGCGAAAATGTTAACTTTTATCTAATTTTTACTAGGCTATGACCTGGTGATTTTCCCTTGAAAATACCTAATCCTTGCGATAATTTGCGGTGCTCACTACCACCAGGGGAATACGGGAAAACGGTGACAACGGCTCTTACGATACTGTTTACTCTTAGGGGTTAACTGGTAGCTACCCGTTTTCTCCGTTAGACCCGTTTAGCCGTTTCTAATGGTAGGGATGTTATATAACATGTTACGCTGTTATTTTGTAGCGCTACACAATTTAAGACCCCTACCTACCCAACCCCGTTACGGTTCCTCGTCGTAGCAATCTGTTACGGGTTCAAACAGCATAGATTCGTCATTAAACCGCAGTCTTACTGGATGATTCTCCGAAGGTGCATCTTTTACTTTCACGAAGTGTAGTAACCTATCATTTGTCTTAGTAAGGAACTTCCCAAATTCGCCTCTAGGTTGCGGGGCTCGTTCTAGTAGCAATACGGTAGTAGCCCCCTCGACATATTCAGAGGCGCCTTTTATTTCGTACTGTAAGTCCTCCGGTTGAACCTTTACCTTTTTGTCTGGCTTTCTAATATGGTGCAGGAGTATCAACTTACAACCCGTTTCATTTTGGACCTTCTGTAGATTCTTTAAGAATTGAGTTGCATCCTTTGGTGAGGTGTAATCGCCCGCGACCAGTGGACGCATGGGGTCAATGACACAAGCGCTGATATGATCTCCTCTAGGTCGGTTATCCCAGCCGGGTTTAAGGTAATAGCCATGGTATGATGCCAGAAAATATTCTTTTGGGAATCACCGTTAAACGACTTGCTAATCCTGGAGAACCGCGATGCTATCTTTAAGTCTGAGCCTTCCATGCTCAGATAACCTACTTTGCATTGCTTAGTCTTACGTGATAGCCAGGGTATCCCTGATGCTAGGCAGTAAAGAATATGCAACGCTAAGAAAGTTTTGCCAATACCTGACCTACCGCACAAGAGCATATAAGCAGAACTAGAATCAGGCAGTAAATCTTGTATTAAATCGTCTGCCGGGGGGCGGGCGTTTATCTCTTTTATCATTAACTGTAATGATTTCATCGTCGTGTCTCCGAATCCGGCACGATTGAGAGTCGGCGCTTTTTCCGGCACGCGGGGCAACGACGGGGATGTGAGAGTAGGCGACTTTGGTAATAGGCTTGTTCCCCAGGCGTAAAGACGAAAGCACAGTGGCAGTCAACGCAAACTATTTTCTGGTCCTGAAATTCTTTCTTATCAATCATTCATCTACCTCCATTCTTACCGTTTTCTTGCTAACGCGGATAACCTGGCTAGTTTCGCCATGTGCGCCCGTAATCCTGCTTGAGTCCGCCTCACGAATTCCTCTTGCGATAATCCTGTGTCTGTCGGCTCAAAATGATGTAGAAATCCCGCCCGGGCTTGGCACGTTAACTCATTTGAAGGATATTTAGCTGCTCTTGAAAAGCCCCCAATTCTACCCCTTGCTGCCATGTCACAATTTGTCATACTTTCATTCACTCCTATCTATTAGATTCCGCATTTCTGGGCACAAAAAAGGGCTGGATTTTTCCAGCCCTTAAGGGTGACTTACAGGGGTTTAATTATGGTCCCGAGAAGGTTTTATGTTTCATCATTCCCTCCATCATTTTCTATTGTTGATTCATAATAATACCGGTATCCAAGCAGTGTAACTCGCTAACATCCCTCAACACCTGACGGCTTGTATATGCTGCACAGTTTGAGTGTAAATATAAGGTTGCTCCGATACCGGTAAGAACAATAGCATTCTCATTGATTTCAATAGGAAGACCGCAAGCCCAACATTTAGCAACCGTTGTTTTATCTCTAATTAACAAAGCCATGTTAAACTCCTATTAATTATTTTGGGCAATAAAAAAGGCAGGATGTGAGTCCTGCCTATAATGTATTCTATCCCCTCTACTTACTAAGACGAAATCATTTTAAAAAAGTTAACCAATTATTTAACTCCTAGAAAACCAAAGGTCATAAAAACACAAGCAGACTTCAAAGAATCTATTCTCATCGTCTTTGTTAAGGTCATGAAAATATATTTTACTTTGGGGTGAAGATTTTATCTCGGCAATGAATTCATTATTAGAAATGACCTTTGATTTATATTTAGCATCTGCCTCTTCTTTATTTTCCTCTTCTCTTATTCGCTCCTCGATTTCAGAAACGTTCCAGAAAGCATCTTTTTCTTCAGTTACTGGGTATTCAGGTCTTCCAAACTCCTTAAGAACCGTTTGAAAACCATATTTTCTGACTTTAGCCAACCAATCCCTGAAAATAATATCACTCTCTTTTTCCCAATAACTCTCATCCTCCTGAGCCTTTGCTAATTCACCTTGTAATTCCCTTAACCGTTGGTTATTGGTAACTAGTTTTCTTGTGGATTCGTATTGCTTAGCTACGTAATGGGTCAAAAGTAGTAACCTTGCCCGGTAAATTTCCTGTTTAGACCACTCCCAATCTCTAAGCCACTTGCCGAGTGTTTTAGATATATAAGCCTCACTTACATTAAGTTCTCGTGAAATTTCAACAGCCTTATAATTCCACAAGTAATACTGAAGTATTTGTTTCTCGCGAGGACTGGGGATATAGTCTAACAAAGCCATGATAAGATTGAATTTTCTCCATCTCATTTCTTTGCATTTTCCATAACTCTCTAAATCATTGTTCCCAATATGTTCATTTGGTTCATCACCGGTCTTCATGAGTCGTTTACTGCGTAGGAATTCTGCCCATCGCCTATTGTCCCACCACCACTGGAATTTCGCTAATTTTTCTAGTCCTTCAACCCATTTGTGGGGGTGGTATCGTCCAGTCTCTTTGGGTGGGAGTCTGTATTCGATTACTTGAAATACACGCCAGCCGGAGCCGACTTCTTCATTTTCACTACTATCCTCATCGTCAAGGTTAAGCGTCACAAAGTCTTCATCAACCCATGCCATCTCGCGTTTGGCTGAACTTAATGTCAAACCCTCGATTTTCCTGGTCTTATAGGAATCAATTAATGAGTTAGATACAATCCTTCTTACATATGACCAAGGATGATCGACGTGCAAAGGTGAATCTGTGCCCAACCAATCACTAGCTTTGTTTAGCGCCTCAGCAACCATATCTTCTCTGATGGTTGGGTCTGAAAATAGACTAACAGAAAGATTATTAGCAACACGCTGTAACCTTGCATATACCTGGTTAAACTTAACTGGGTCACCATTAACAGCTAACAGAACATCAATATCATAAGAACTAGCCATTCATTCATTCCTTACCTAGCAATTCTAGAACCTATCCCCCGGACTTAATCTCTTATGTGCTGCCCTCGCACGTTCGTCTGCACGGCTCGCCCCGTATCTCCCCAGCATAGTACGGCTCTTCCAGCCGGCTAGGCGCATCAAATCCCCTTCAGTGCCCTCAGAGGCTAACCATAGATGCGCAAAGGTATGCCGGAATAGGTGAGTGTAGACATGGAGAAGCCCTGCCTGTTTTGCCCTATCAACAACCACTTGGTAAATGCCCGAATCTGTCATAGGACCGCCGTGCCCTAACCATAAAAGAGGGCTCGTAGCACTCGGATGTGTAACGCGTGACCTAAGATAACGGTCAATATCCCTTGCTGCCTTGCGTCCGTAGGGTACAACACGCGGTCGGCTCCCTTTACCCATTACAGTCACGGTTTGATTGTCCAAGTCAACATCTTCCATCTTGAGACCTGCTAACTCATTGCGTCTCAGTCCTGTATCAATGAGCAAACGGATGATAGCCATATCGCGGCGGGAAGCAAAGTTGTGTCCCTCGCATACCTTGAGGATGGCTGTAAGGTCACTCTCAGATAAGACTTCCGGGGGGACCTCGGGGACTCTGGGGGGTCTCATTTTCTCCATCGGGTTGAGCTGAATCTCACCTTCATCTACCAACCAACGAAAATATTGTTGCAAAGCCCGATAGCGGTTATTGGCGGTCGCAGGTTTCCAACGACTCAGTAAATCGTTAATGAAACTCTCAACATGCTCACGGGTAATGTTGCCCGGATAGGGGGTTACACCTCCCTTAGTTAGAAATTCAGCGAAGAGGCGCACGGCTTGTGCATAGGTCTCAATAGTTCGCTTGGCAAGATTTTCAGCTCTTAAAGCGCGGATAAACGAGTCTGCGAGGAGTTGATGCTCTACAGTTATGTTCTCTATCTCCATTTTTACGCTCCGTTTTTCACCAAAGCTTCTAAACTACCTAATGTTATCATCTCTTGGAGCGGTGTGTCAAGTTTTTAGAGAATAGAGAATTACAGTTATAATCTCTTGCTAGTCTCAGAAAGTGGGGTGTGGTATCCCTGGTCGGATTCGAACCGACGACCCGCTGCTTAGAAGGCAGCCGCTCTATCCAACTGAGCTACAGGGACGAATGCCAATTCCAATTTAGCACGAGTTTAATGACAGGTCAAGATTATCTCTGGGTTCCGCTGTGTTTTATGTGTCGGTAGATGTAGAGAATAATCAGAATAACGGCTACGGAAATTGTGACATTTTCTTGACAATCGTTCGCTTACATTGTTAGTATTGAAGCAATCTCAAATGGATAGATTACTGGACAGGATTGATAAACCTAGCGATCTGAGGAGCCTGACCCCGAAAGAGCTTGAGCAATTGGCTTCCGAAATCAGAGAGGAAATCATCTCGGTGGTTTCGGTGAATGGTGGGCATCTGGCTTCTAATCTTGGTGTGGTTGAGCTTACGCTAGCTCTGCATCGTGTCTTTGATAGCCCGCGAGATAAAATCATATGGGATGTCGGGCACCAGGCTTATGCTCACAAACTTATTACCGGGCGGCGTCAGGGATTTGCTTCTTTGCGTCAGTATGGCGGGCTATCCGGTTTTACCAGCCGCGATGAGAGTAAGCATGACCCTTTTGGTGCCGGGCATGCCAGCACATCAGTATCGGCGGCTTTGGGTATGGCAGTCGCTCGCGACCTTGCCGATGATGATTACAATATCGTAGCAGTGATTGGCGATGGTGCTATTACCGGTGGCATGGCACTTGAGGGACTGAACCAAGCGGGACATCTGGGTTCTCGCTTGATTGTTGTTCTGAATGATAACGGCATGTCAATTTCACCTACTGTTGGTGCTATTGCTCGATTGCTGGACAGGATACGGTTTGACCACCGCTATCTCATCGGTAAAGAGAAAAGCCGGAAGTTGCTGAATGTTTTACCTCTTGGTAAGAAGGCATGGCGTGCCGCTTTGCGTATTGAAAGTTGGGTTAAAGACTTAGTCAGAACAACGACACTCTGGGAGGACTTTGGCTTTAACTATATTGGTCCGGTTAATGGACACAAACTGCACGAGCTCGAAACGGCATTGATACGAGCACGGGACTATCGGTCAGGACCCATTGTAGTTCACGTGGTTACCAACAAGGGTGAAGGTTATTTTCCCGCTGAAGGGAATGCGGTTTATTTCCACGGAATATCGGGGTCCAATGCTTCCAGTGATAAAAAGGTAATACCCACTTATAGCGATGTTTTTGCCCAGACTATGCTCAAGCTCGCTCGTGAAAATCCCAAGCTGGTAGTGATTACCCCGGCTATGCCGGAGGGTAATAGCTTAAGCATTGTTCAGGCGGAGTTTCCCAACCGTGTATTTGATGTCGGTATCTGTGAACAGCATGCCGTTACCTTTGCGGCGGGTTTGGCGACTCAGGGTTATATGCCGGTGGTGGCGATTTATTCCACTTTCCTTCAGCGTTCTTTCGACCAGATAATCCACGATGTTTGCCTTCAGGAATTGCCGGTGGTCTTTGCTATCGACCGTGGTGGTATTGTCGGCGATGATGGTAAGACACACCAGGGTATCTTTGACCTTTCGTATTTGACCTTGATTCCGAATATTATCGTGGCGGCTCCCAAAGATGAAAACGAGCTTCAACATATGCTCTACACAGCTACCATGTCCGGTAAGGCTATGGCAGTGCGTTACCCTCGCAGTGTTGGGTTGGGAGTAAAGATAGATGCAGAGTTTCACGAAATTCCCATTGGGAAGGGTGAGATGTTGAGACGCGGTAATGATATTGCCATCATGGCAATCGGTTCAATGGTAGCACCAGCTCTGAATGCCGCCGAAGAGCTGGCTTTAAATGGGATTGAAGCTACCGTGGTGAACGCTCGTTTTGTCAAGCCGATTGATGCGGAACTGGTCATTGATTTGGCAACTCGTGTTAAATGTATCATTACCGTTGAGGAAAATACTCTGGCCGGTGGTTTCGGTAGCTACGTAGTTAATGCTATCAAGCAAGCGGGTATCAGGGACGTTCAAGTTAAAAATATTGGTTTACCTGATAAATTTATTGAGCATGGCGGTCAGGCTCTTCTGCGCTCCAAATATGGATTGGATGCCCCGGGAATCATAAAGCAGGCATTAGATATTGTCCCTGCCAAATCTATTGCGAAAATAATCTAATATTTTTTGCCGCATTATCGAGTCATACCATATTGAATCGTCAATTCGGTGCTGGTAAGATTAACGAAGAGACGACTCAATTCGAGTCCTGATTATA
>JAPLHG010000104.1 GCA_026389745.1 Chloroflexota bacterium
ATCGAGGCTGGATGCATAGCCAATAACTGAGGTGTCGGTATCCCCAAGCGCTCGGTACAGAATGTGGACCTTACCGCCCTCATAGATGGCGGCCGGGTTGAAGACTGCCTTCGACTCCCACCAGTGTGCGGGTTCTGGTCTGAGAATGGGATTTCCCTCAAACCTCTCCAGAACCGGCGGAAGTCTTCCCTTACCCTGATTGCTCTTTTTCGGTGCCATAATGCACCTCCGTTCCGTATATCTCTAGAAGCAGCTCAGGATTATTTTTAGGATTTTTAAACACATCCCTCAAAAAATACTATCATAATGTAAATCTTTGTTCAAGGGGGCTATTGCAGTTGTGTCAGTAAAATATTATATTTGATAATATGCTGGTGGATGACGTAATTTTATTAGCTTCCGCCTGCATTTTGGGAATGCATTATAGAATACAGGAAAATCACAAATGACAAAACAAAAAATATCACTAGGGCTTGATTTAAGTACGCAGAGTATATCCTCGATATTGGTAGATATTGACTCACGTGAAGTCATCTTTCAACATTCACTGAACTATCAGAAAGATGTAAGGCTCAAAAAATATGGCATCTATGGGCAAGACTATATTTTGCCACCAAAAAGTGAAGGTGAGGCAAACCAGCCTCCTAAGATGTTCCTTGCCGCGCTGGAAGCTATGTTTGCTGATATGAAGTTGGCTGGCTTGCCGATGAGAGACATCGTTGTCTGCAATATATCGGCACAGCAACATAGTCATGCCTATATGAGTCATCGTGCTCACACTATTTTTGCCCGACTCAATATACCCGGCAATATCGGGGCAAATTTAGTCGCAATATTAGAGGGCAGCCTCGCTCTCAACGTCATACCCACATGGATGACCTCTAATACCATAAAACAAGCCGATTCCATCAGAAACTTTGTTGGTGGGCAAGAGCGAATGATTCAACTATCCGGTTCGAATTCCCCCGCTAGGTTCACCGGGGCAATCATTAGAAAAATTGCCGAGCAGTTCCCCGAAGCTTATCAGGAGACTGAGCATATCCACTTACTCAGTAGTCTGATTCCTGCTATTTTAACAGGCAATTCCAGAACACCAATGGATTTTGGAAATGCCTGCGGTATGTCAATGATGGATTATTCAGGCAAAGATTGGTCAGTCAGATTAATCAAAGCGGTAGCGGACGGATTGCCTGGTGGTGAAAGTGCCTTAAGAAAAAAACTCTTGCCCATTGTCTCCC
Organism: Chloroflexota bacterium; assembly: GCA_026389745.1. Lineage (GTDB taxonomy): Bacteria > Chloroflexota > Dehalococcoidia > Dehalococcoidales > Fen-1064 > Fen-1064. Next base: position 1,239 of record JAPLHG010000104.1, read on the forward strand.
CTTATACAATAGTAGGTCGTATCGCTACATTTTTCATCGAGAAATATGGCTTCAGTCCGGATTGCAGAATTATCGCCGGTTCCGGGGATAATCCGCAATCAAAAGTCTTGGTTGCCGGTAATCTGCTTAGCCTCGGGACAAGCATAGTTAATATGATACCTACTGATGGTAAAAAGCTTGATACGAACGGATTTGTGAATGCAATGTATGATGGCATCGGCAGGCCATTTATCTTTGGTGGTCGTACCAATGGCGCCCTGGTCTGGGATCAGCTACGTACCACTTATGGAATGAAAGAAGAGGAATACGAACCAGCCGAGAAAGCATTGCGGGAAACACCAATAGGAAATTATATTGTGTTCTGGCAACCCAGAGATGAGTCGTTCCCGATTTCCAGCCGCTATGAAATAACGAGAATAAACCACAGCCCTCCTGCGCTTGGGAGTGATTATTCAGGATTAGTTGAAAGCACACTTGCTATCGTCCATCATTACTCGAAGGTTTTTGCAAAAGAATCTTTTGAACCCCTGTATGTAACCGGTGGCGCATCAAATAGCCCAGAGATAGTGAGAAGAATAGCGGCAATATGGAATCGTCCGGTAATCCGTATAGAACAAACAGGCGCGGCATTAGGTGCCGCAATTGCTGGTGCTTATACCTTTCTGAGGTCAATAACCGGGAAGGAAGTAAAAGTTGAAGAAATAAGTAAGAACTTGCTGAAGAAGAGCGCTCCAGTCAATCCCATGCCCGACGATATTACTGCCTACCATGGCGCTGGGGGATATCTGGAAAAACTTGCTCCGATTGAAGACAAAATCACTAAGTCGCATCCGTTATTTACCAAACAGTCGATTTAATTTCAGCATTGAACAGATTATTTGTGATTAATGTAATAGAGGAATGACAGTGGCATTAAAGAACATCCAACAACAGGCAATTAAACGTAGCCCGGCAGAGTTGGTCAAGCATATGAAATCATTTAAGCTCGCACCTAAATTTTCAGCAGGTATCTGGTACTTCTCGCCAGCCGATTCCAGATTCCATGCCAAATATAAGAAGGATATAAGTCTTGAAGCAAAATTTGAGATTGCCTCCAATCTCAAAGACTACGGGCTTAGCGCACTGGAGGCACATTATCCCAATGAAGTCGGCGAGGATAATATTCATATCTGGCAGAAGTTCGAGAAGGACACAGGCATCAAGCTTATTTGTGCCAATCCCCTGGTCTTCCGCGACCCTCAGTTTGAATTCGGGTCATTGTCTAACCCTAATACCAAGTCACGGCGCGTCGCTATCGAATTGGTTAAGAAGGCTCTGGAATTTAATCGTGCAATAAATACCGAATTCGCCATTGTGTGGCCTGGTATTGATGGCTATGAGAACTGTTTCGGTATTGATTTTACAACGATGCGCGATAGATTTGCTGAGGGATTTGCCGAGGCTATGGATGCCGTACCCGGCATACGTATTGCCTTCGAACCCAAACCCTATGAGCCACGCGGTCACATCATCTACGGCACCACCTCAGAAGGTATGCTCTTATGCCACAAGATAGAAGGGTTGCTCAAGAATCCGAAGAACAAAGGGATTCTGGCTAAGGGTGATGCGCTCTGCTGTCTCAACCCGGAAATCGGACATGTCCTGATGGGTTATGAAGACCTGCCTTATGCATATAGCTGGCCACTATCTGAAGGCAGACTGGCACACATACACGTCAATAGCCAACCACTTGGTAACTATGACCAAGACCTCAACGTGGGTGTCGTTGCTCCCGAGCAGTTCGATGCTTTGATGTACGTCCTGAAGATGCACAGTTATGGCGGTTATTTTGGCATAGACATCAATCCTGAGAGAATGCCTGTGGAGGCTGCTATCAAGATAAATATCGATGCGGTCAGAGCGGCCAACGACCGTATTAACGGGCTGGATTACGAATCAATTACCTACGCCGTTGAACATCCAGAGAAAGCCCGCGGCTGGCTCGAAGCATATCTCATCCGTGCCCGAGCGATAAATCCGAACAAACTACCATCTCTAGCACCATTGAAGAAATAGAACTGTATAAGCTACGTAAAGAGTTCACCTGTCTCTGATACTGTA
>JAPLHG010000051.1:0-2581 GCA_026389745.1 Chloroflexota bacterium
GAACTGGTGCCCGGCGATATTGTGATTTTGAGCACCGGCGATAAAATTCCGGCTGATTTACGCTTGATTGAGGTGGTTAACCTCAGCACTCAGGAAGCTCCGCTCACCGGTGAATCCACTCCCATTGAGAAAACCGTCACTGTTATTGAAGGAACGGAGGTACCCGTGAGCGACCGCAAGAATATGGCTTACACCGGCACTACAACCACTTATGGGAGAGGCAAAGGCATTGTGGTTACTACGGGTATGCAGACTGAATTTGGCAAGATTGCCGCCATGCTCCAAGGTGTAGAGGAAGAAAAAACCCCACTTCAGAAAAACCTAGATAAAGTCGGCAAGATGCTCGGTATCGCCTGTCTGATTATCGTCACCATTGTCGTCGTTCTGAGCATCATCAGGGGACACATTTCTTCATTAAACGGGGTTGTGGACATGTTTATCTGGGGTGTCAGTCTAGCAGTCGCCGCTGTTCCTGAGGCATTACCGGCTGTCGTTGTCATTTCACTATCGATCGGCGTGCAAAAAATGGTGAAACGCCACGCTCTCGTCAGACGACTTTCAGCTGTGGAGACGCTGGGTTGTACTACTGTCATCTGCTCCGATAAGACAGGTACCTTAACCCAGGACCAAATGACAGTGCGTCAGATTTATGTGGATGGTAAACTGATTCACATTACCGGCGCCGGCTACGAACCTAAGGGCGAATTTCGAATTGACGGCGGGTCAGCGAATATCGGCCAGAACTCGACCGTACAGACTTTTATGAAAATCAATGTCCTGTGTAATGACGCTAGGTTGATTCAATCGAATAATATCTGGAGCGTCAAGGGCGACCCCACTGAGGGTGCTTTACTTGTAGCCGCCGCCAAGGCTGGTTTATCGCAAGATGAATTAAACTCCGAATCGCCGCGAATTGATGAAATCCCCTTCTCATCAGAGAGAAAAAGGATGACTACCATTCATAATAGTGCCGGTGGGAAAATCGCCTACTCCAAAGGCGCTCCGGAGATTGTCCTCGATGCCTGCACCTATATACTGGAAGATGGCCAAAAGAGACCGCTCACGGAAAAAGACAGGGCTCGAGTGCTGGATACGGCTCACCATATGGCAGAAGATGCCCTGCGTGTCCTTGGGATGGCCTACAAACCAACGACAGATGATGCAACCTGCAGAGATAATTACGAAAAAGAGATGGTCTTCGTTGGGCTGACGGGTATGATTGACCCACCGCGTCCGGAAGCAAAAGAAGCCATCAAACTGTGCGAGAAAGCCGGTATCAAATCGGTGATGATTACCGGCGACCATAAAATAACTGCGAGTGCTATCGCGAAGGAACTCGGGATTCTGAAGGATGGTATAGTTCTGACTGGCACCGAGTTAGATAAATTGAGCGATGTCGAGGACGAAAAAATGGTCGGGAATATTGATGTCTACGCCCGTGTGTCACCATCGCACAAACTGAAGGTAGTGGAAGCCTTCTCTAAGAGAGGCGACATTGTCGCTATGACGGGTGATGGTGTGAATGATGCCCCAGCCTTGAAGAAGGCAGATATCGGTGTGGCAATGGGCATTTCCGGCACTGATGTCAGCAAAGAAGCGGCGGCGATGGTATTGATCGATGATAACTTTGCTTCAATCGTTGCCGCGGTTGAAGAAGGCAAGGGCATTTTCAATAACATAAAGAAATACCTGATTTACCTGCTCTCTTGCAACGTTGGCGAAATACTTATCATGTTCATCAGCAGTCTTTTGGCGACGCCTTTACCGCTCGTAGCCATTCATCTTCTCTGGGTTAACCTAACCACTGATGGTTTACCAGCTCTGGCGCTGGCAGTTGACCCCAATGACCCGGATATTATGGATAGGCCACCGCGTAATCCCAAGTCAAGTATCTTCACCAAGAATGTACTAATTAACATAGCCGTCATTGGCATAGTGATGGCAGCGACTATGATTCCGCTATTTATCTGGAAATTGGATTCAGCCGGTGGCTCGTGGAGAGATCCCAATAACCCGCTTCTACCAGAAGCACAAACGATGATATTGTGCACGATGGTACTCTTTGAATTGTTTGCCGCGCTAGCATGCCGCTCTGAAATACACAGCTTCTTCAAATTGGGAGTGTTTAGCAATAAGTGGCTAATTTATGCTAATATCGTATCTCTTGGTTTGTTAATGGCAGTGTTATATATACCGATACTACGAGGGCCTTCTTCCCATATCAGCCACCGGTTTTATTTCAATTGAAGCCATCAAACTAGTGCTCCGGAGGATGAACAAAAAATAGCTGCGGACTCCTTAAACGAGACCTAAACCATCACACCAACCGAAAAGCCTAGAATCAGTGACATATGCCGGGGTTGTGGTTGGCGCATAAAATAGGCAATAACACTGCCTATCCCCGTAGACAGACCTGCTAATAAAGCTAATAAGAGCGCGAAAGGTATGTTACTCGTCATCTGTTAATTTGCATTGTCACAACCGATGAAGTCATAGGCAAAAACTCAGGTTACGGTCTCAACGTACCCGCAAATACCTGCCAGGCAAGAGCTGACTTGGCAAGTAAACTCAATAAGACATA
>JAPLHG010000051.1:2652-3773 GCA_026389745.1 Chloroflexota bacterium
AGGTGGGAAGAACGAAGTAGACAAAAGTCGGCACTATTCCTTTCCCAATTGAAATCGAACCGAAGAAATAAATACCGATGGCAATCCAGGGAAGAACACCCGCTATACAGCCGACAATGTATGATAACCAGTTCGTTTTCTGTGTAGTCTGATTGTGAACCTCCATTACCAGACCGCAGAGATTCATCACCGCCGTAAGCGCAAAAGCCATAATCAGTCCGGCAATATCATATAAACCACACAGCATCGCGATGAGAACTATCATCACAGAGGCACTCAAGGAGTATTCATACCATCGGGCTTTATTGATGCCTCTCTTCAGGTTATTGACATACCAGTTAAAAACTCCCGGAGAAGCAATGGTGAAATGAGCAATGGCAGAAATCAGCAGGAACAAAGCCACCATAGGTCCAAAGGGTAAATTCATAATGGTCTGAGTCACCGGAGTGAGCTTCTGAGTCACAGCGTTAAAGTTTAAGAAGGAGGTGGTTACAGGCAAGGTAAAATCCTTGCTGAGGAGGAAGATTACGATTGACTGGGCGAGGTGAAGGAAACCCATAAGCAGATTATAAATTCTTAACCGGGCAAAATTAGGTTGTCGCTCCATAATGACCTCCGTATCGGTTTACTGACGGACTTTTATATCACGGGGTAAATATATCAACAAATGATCTAGGAGTCAATACTATTTATTTCAAGGTACCGTTATGATCCGGTGGAAAGTGCAATCATAAAATTAGTTACATTATGTCAAGAATTAGCCTTTTATATTTCATCAAGGCAGGGTATAATCTTAGAAGATTTCACATTACACAACAGGTTTTCAAGTGAAGCTAGAATACACAGACTACAAAGCAGATTTAGGAACATATATCCCCTACCTAATTTTTCCCCGGCAAGAGTCATAAAGCCGAACTACAAAATTTCATCATTCTGAAGACGCGGGAGTAACTTTGAATGCCAAGAAGGGATGACATCAAGAAGGTATTGATAATTGGGTCTGGTCCCATCATCATAGGACAGGCTTGCGAATTCGATTACTCAGGCACGCAGGCTTGTAAAGCCCTCCGTTCGCTGGGTTATAAGATTGTTCTGGTAAACTCAAATCCGGCGACTATTAT
>JAPLHG010000113.1:0-765 GCA_026389745.1 Chloroflexota bacterium
ATCGAGGCTGGATGCATAGCCAATAACTGAGGTGTCGGTATCCCCAAGCGCTCGGTACAGAATGTGGACCTTACCGCCCTCATAGATGGCGGCCGGGTTGAAGACTGCCTTCGACTCCCACCAGTGTGCGGGTTCTGGTCTAAGAATGGGATTTCCCTCAAACCTCTCCAGAACCGGCGGAAGTCTTCCCTTACCCTGATTGCTCTTTTTCGGTGCCATAATTATGCCTCTGTTTTTTATTTCCTTAAACTGGTTTAAGTTTGTCCTTTGTGGAGTTAGCAATCGGTTTTACACGTATTACTGCCTTGCTCACAGTATTTGTTACACTCCTTGAGTTAGCAGAGGTATAAAATCTTTACAATTTGGAACTGTAGCTGTAGTTGTTACTGTCAGAACGCCGTGCTTTGTTGGTTCGGCGACATGATAGACAACGCTTGGGCTCATTGGTGAAGCCTTTGGATTGGAAGAATTCTTGTTCGCTGGCGGTGAAGGTAAACGTGGTCCTGCAATCGGAACACCGGATCGACTTACCCTGAAAAATCATTGGATGCTCCTTTCTCTCCTAAATTTTAGTTAGAGTTCGGACCATCCAATACTTAAGATAAATCTATGGGGATTTAAAGAAGCTTGTAATAACCTAAACTGAAACTACCTATAGTATACAGCGCTTTCGCAGACAAAGCAAAAGGTGATCATCAAGGGTAACGAAGAGAGATGAATCGATTTACGGAACCGATTCATCCCAGAAAAAAAGAAGAAAAAAAA
>JAPLHG010000113.1:777-1156 GCA_026389745.1 Chloroflexota bacterium
TCATTCCAGAAAAAAAAAAAAAAAAAAACAGGACATTAAAGTAAAGAAAGGACTATAGTGGAAGCGCCAGTAAAAAGAGCGACAGTCCTTAAAGTGTCGGCTATTTTGTTGCTCTGATTGTCTCACTTTTGCTGGCGACATACATCCAAGCGCGTATGTCAAATGCTGGGGAACAGTCTTCCCAGCAATGGACTATCTATAAAGATTGCCCCTTCCGGGCAGGTTTCTTGACAGCAATAGCAACGGATGCAGCGGTCATAATCATACTTAGGTGGCTCGGGCTGGTCACCTTTGTACCAGTTAACAGCCTTTGGTTCGACGGGACACATTCTAACGCAGGTACCGCAAAGAGTACATTTCGTTTTTTCAATAACCGGCC
>JAPLHG010000113.1:1189-16725 GCA_026389745.1 Chloroflexota bacterium
GGGTTATTCTATTCTTAATGAAAATTCTAAATCGGCTACCAGAACTAGACACCGGGGGTGTTCGATTTACTTCAAAGCTTGGGGCGAGGAAAGACTCGATAGCTTCACCCACAAGTTCAATATCCTCAATATGATATGTTCCTAGCCCTGCCTTCTCACCAGGTCTGAATGTCGGTACAATTTCGGGATTAAGATCAATTATTCTACAAGCTGTTGCATCTAGAGCTACGGGATCGATGGATAGCAACAAAACACTTAACTGTTTCAACTTTCCGCTTCTCGGACCGTTGCCTTCCATGGCCATGACGCCGTCCATAACATAAAGACGAGATTTGATGAGGGTATTTAAATCAACAAGCATGGTCGCGAAATCATAAGGGTCCGGCAGTTTAACGTGGTACTGGCTTTTCAGAAGGCCGGGTACGCACCCAAACTGGTTCTTTACTGCGCCAGTGAATCGAACAAGCCCGTGTGTTTTGAGCTTGGGTAGACTCACTAGGCCATCGCTGTCTAGGACGCCATTGGCAATGACGAATTTCTTCACTAACAGGGCATCCTTATGACTAACTGGCCTGCCAGAATCAAAATCGGACAAAATAAACCCCAGTTCGTCGCCGACCTGTTTGAGGCCAGACCTTCTCAAATTCGGCTCCGATTTGCCAAAACCTGGGGAGTCACCATAATAGACGCTGGCCCCCGCCTCTTTAAGTAATTTACCCACAGCTCTAAATACTGCCGGATGTGTGGTTACACCCTTGTCGGGATCTGTACCAATAAGGATATTAGGTTTCATGACTATTCTTTCACCGGGTTTTGCGAATACGGAAATGCCACCTAGAAGGTCAATCCCTCTCTTGATAGCCTTGAGCACCTGATCTTCGTCATATGTATCGCATCTTATTACAGCGACCTTGGTCTTGTTCATGATTTCTTCTCTCTAACTCATAGACTATATTCATCATAACATCGACAGTAAACCGAATCTAAAAATGAACTGTATCTGAACGGTCATACAGCTTTCGCAGTTTTGTGTCCATTAATTAACAGAAACCATTTTGTTTGACGTTATTTTTGTGGCGATTTTACGGGGATCGAAACCACATTTTGTCAGAAAAACTAAATTTATTACTAATGGAATAATGGCATCCAGCTTTCACCAGACTCCCCATTTCAATTTACCCGAAGCTAAAATTTTATTACCGCTGCACAATCATCACCCAGAAGACTGTTTGAATTCAAAATTTATTACCATTGCACAAACATCGGATGTATGTTAACCCATAATAAATTTCGATATACCAGAAGTGTATTTTGTCCATACCTGGCTACTGCTTTTCCTGACTCCGGCTGACTTTGGTAAAATGGCGAACATGGCGGTAGATATAGTAAGCAATCAGAAAGACAACAATGAGCAGAATCGGAATATCAAAAGGCTTCATCGCCGTCCTGATATCTTCCCAGTGCTCGCCCAGTAAAAATCCGCCGTATGTGAGACCTGTACTCCAGATAAATGACCCGATAAATGTGTAGACTGAAAATTTGGCAAAATTCATGCGGGCGATTCCTGCCGGTAAACTGATGAATGTCCTGATTACCGGTAAAATACGAGAGATGAAGACGGAAATAGTCCCGCGCCTGCTGAACCATGCATCTGCACGGTCCAAGTCATGCCGGGTGATCAGGACATAACGGCCATACTTCTCCAAGAAAGGGCGTCCGCCTTTGGCTCCCACCCAGTATGCGACCATAGACCCGATGAGATTGCCAAGGGCTCCCAGCGCTCCGCCCATCAGGCAATAGAGAGGTGATAATCCCTGAGCTTTGACCAGCATCCAACCCGCCAGCGGCATAATCAACTCGCTGGGAACGGGGATACAAGCGCTCTCGACGGCCATTAGCAGAATTACGCCGGGCCATTGGATGGCATTATAAAGGTCACTAATAATCTGCAGCAGGTACTGCTCGATCGACCCCATATCAGAAGTCTAACAGAACATTTAGATGAACGCAAAGAAAAAATCGAGTAGCTCATTATTGAAACGTTGTCATTGACTACTATGTCAACAGGCTGAACCTAGCCCACAGTTTAACTTACGTTTCGATCAATATTGTTCGAAAATAATTCGCATGAGTTTGGGCTCCTCAGGCCTTATCTATTGTCGATATTGTCGGTATCTGACGCTGCATTACGTCAACTTGTTGAAGACAAGTGGGGTAAATGTACGGTCTGCCCATTTCGATGTCCTAATCATTTCGTCTCAAGAATCACCGATATACGAGGGTTAAGGCCTGGTAAAACAACGGTGACTTAACCACAGGCGAAAGAGTTTTAGAATCGCTCTTGGCCTTTTCCTCAATTAGGTAATTTGAAGCTAAGGTATGTTGAAGGCTCCGAAATACCTTAATAACGACCCCAGTCCGTAATGACCCAGAAAAGCCAGAGCTAAAAACAGCACGGAATGCCCTAGCCAGCAGGTAATTGCGACTTTCCAAGCCTGAACTCGACTAATGCCCATCGTGGCTAGTAGCGGCATTAATAAAGGATTGGGGAAAATTGAAAATAAAAACACCCCCGCAATGCCTCTTCTATTTACAAACCCCACGACACGGGGTATTTTAATCTTCTGCAGAAACTTGCCCACCGAGCCGGAGTAAATTTTATTAGCAGGGTCTGAGATATTCAAGCTCGGGAGAAAACGCCGTCCGGTGCGTGCGGTAAAATAAACCAGCATCGAACCAATGGCGGCGCCTAAACCAGCGATAATCCCGATTACGACCGGCTCAAATTTACTTCCGAGTGTGAATGTCAGCGCCATACAAGGTGTCGGGATAGGTATCGGTGAACCAGCAAGAATAGCTGTTAAAAACAGCCCTAGATAAACCAGAATTTGAAATTGGCTGAGATATTTCCAATAGCGAATTAACAGAACACACACGCCAATGGTCACACCTATCAGTGCTAACCACACACCACTGTTCAAGAATTTCTTCTTTCTCTCTATTTTACTTTCCATATAAAATTGCAGACTTAGGTTTTGATTAAATTATACTATATCGTAATGCTTTCTTAGTACACCAGTTATGTTTGTGGCTTTAATATTGGAGTTTGCGATCAAAGCAATTTTATTCCAAGAGATGATAGGTGGATATGGGAAATTTAGGACGTATGAGAAAAAATTAGAAAGAAGCGTACTTTGCCTTTCGTTGGGTATTTGAAACAGAGAAGTTGAAATTTTAGACCGCTTAAATAATACGAAACGTCTTCACGGTGAAGATTAAGTTAGATTGAAGACCTGCTGAAAACTAGAGAACACCTGACAAGCCTGGCAAATGCTAAGGTTAAACTAAGCCAGCTATATGACCGGGTGCTAGAAAATCTTCAACACGGCTCACCGGAGATTAAGGCACTTGCCCTAGATGCTCTGGACACCAAAGTCTATGCCAAGGGCACTGACAACATAGAGATCAGAGGCATAATCCCCCTTAGAATTAGCTTTACCTACCATTGCACAAACATCGGCATGACAACATGCAGATAGTTGTCTGTGCCTACTGGCTTGATAACGCCAGGGCTGGAGGGATTGGTCATCTCCAGAGTGACTTTCTGCTCTTTCAACACACTGAGTACATCGGTCAGGTACTTACCGTTAAAGGCAATCTTGGCTTCCTGCCCCTCAACGATGGCATCAATCTCACCAACATCGTCACCAAGCTCTTCGGATTTGGACGATACGGTAATCTTGCCCGGCGTCAGTTCACTACCCGGGGTCATTACTAATCTCACGATACCACTACCATCGCGGGCAAAGATAGAAGCCATTTTACAGGCTCGCAGGAACTCGGTGATATTTACCATTGCCTTCGCGGTAAAACTCTGCGGAATAAGCTGGGTATAGCGCGGGAAGACGCCCTGAACCAATTGGGACACAAGCTCGGTCTTCTTCAGGTGGAATAGCACCTGGCTCTTATTAGGGTTCACCGTAATGCCAATTGCCTCCTCATCATCGCCAATCAATCGGTTCAGTTCATTCAGCGTTCTCGCTGGGATAATAACCTCAGCTTTTTCCTTGACCGCCGTTGCCAGAGGCATCCTGTAAACCGCCAGACGGAAGCCGTCAGCCGCCGCCAGCGTCACCAGATTACCCTCGAACTGAGCATCTACGCCGGTTAGAACAGGGCGGGATTCCTCTGTCGCCGCCGCAAACCCAACATCATTGATACCCTGTCGCAGAGCGGCAATCTCCACCTTGGTCTTGATGCCTTCATCGACCTTAGGAATCGGCGGGAAGTCTTTGGCATCCACACCGCTGATACGTGCTTCATACCGGGCGCATTTCAACTCTAACGTCTTGCCAACTAACTTTATGTCAACTTTTTCCCCGGCAGGCAAGGAGTTGATAAACTCAGTGAGCAATCGCGCTGGCACCGTAATCGCACCCTCTTCTTCCACCTTGGCACCAATCCAGTGGCTGATTGCCATTTCCAGATTGGTAGCGACCAGTTTCAGTCGAGATTCATCGGTCGCTAATAACACGTTATTGGTAATCGGTAATGTTGTCCGGGTAGCGACCGCCCTGCCAACAATGCCAAGCCCTTTGCTCAGATTTTCCTGTAAACATGATAATTTCATAATTCTCTTCTCCACTGAATATTAGGGTGTAGTGTAGTAGTATATAACAATTGCGGGTGATGTACAAGATGCTTTTTCGGCGACGCTGTGCTAGTATCCCTTTTCTACTATCTTCTGCAATACCAGCCGCGCTTTCTGTGCCGCCCGACCGCGGTGGCTGACCTGATTTTTCACATCCGGCGGCAATTCTGCCATTGTCTTGCCGAATTCGGAGAAATAAAAAACGGGGTCGTAGCCGAAGCCATGCTCGCCACGTGGTTCAGGAGTAATGATGCCATAACATTCACCATCGCAGAATTCCGTATACCCGTCAGGTTTAGCAATGGCAATGACACAGCGAAAATGAGCAGTGCATTTTTCTGCGGGGAAATCTTTAAGGCATGATAGAAGATAATTTACCCGTTCTCTATCCGAAGCGTTTTTACCGGCATAGCGGGCAGACATCACACCCGGCTTTCCATCCAGAGCATCGACTTCTAACCCAGAATCATCCGCCAGCGAGAGCAGACCACTTTCCTTAGCCAAAGTAACTGCTTTGATTCGGGCATTTTCTTCGTAAGTCTCTCCTGTCTCCTCAATCACAATTTTAATGCCCAGCTCGGCGGGTATCACCAGTTCAAAAGGAATTCCCCTTAACAGATTCCGGTACTCACGCAGTTTACCGATATTATTAGTTGCCAGAAGTAGTTTAGGTTGCAAATGAGCCTCCAAATATACAAACAGAGATTTTAGTCGCAGTTTATCAATTTGGTAGATTAGTGTCAAACTTAGGGACCATATGTCATTCCCAATCTGTCATTCTGACTGAGGTTGCGTCGACCAGACTCTTCGAGGAGTACCCGAAGAGTCTAAAGCCCTTGCCTTTGAGATTGCCACATCGTCCCAACCTGCCGGGACTCCTCGCAATGACAGAATAACCAAAATTTAACTGTAATCCGAATGAGTTCAGGTAGGAGTTCCAGAAGAGGGAGGGCGAATGTCCTCTCTCGTTTTCCTTTCCCTTCCTTCTCAGGGAGAGGATTAAGGGATGGGTGTTGTGATGGATTTATTAGCCTTGCGGCTTCACAGCTCACAGTGGTAGAATTCAAATCGGAAAAGATTAAAGGAGTCTGAAGTGATTCTGAGAACGCTGGAAGTAGGTCCTCTTACCGCCAATTGCTATATTGTCGGGGATGAAGCGACCAAGGAAGGAATGGTCATCGACCCTGGCGCTGAGGGTAGCTTTATTCTGAAGCAGGTCGAAACTCTGGGACTAAAAATCAAAACAATTGCCCTGACGCACAGCCACATCGACCACATCGGCGGGCTGGCAGAAGTCAAAGAGGACACTGGCGCGGAAATTTTTATTCATGAAGTTGAAGCCCCTTCCCTCCAGAAGCAGCCGCTCCAGATGTTTTTTGCACCACCCTCACACCCAACGCCAAAAGCCGAACGACTTCTCAAAGAAGGGGATGTCATCACCATTGGCAAGCTGAATTTCAAAGTGCTCCACACGCCGGGACACACCAAGGGCAGCATCTGTCTGGTGGGTGAGGGCATTGTTTTCACCGGAGACACCCTGTTCAATTCCGGAATTGGCAGGGCTGATTTCCCCGGCTCCAGCTACCCACAGGAAATGGACAGCATACGGAATAAACTGATGACTCTGCCTGAGGACTATGTTATTTATCCGGGCCACGGACCCGACAGCACTATCGGCGCAGAGCGCAAGGGTAATCCGTTTCTAAATGGAGAGGCGTAGAGGAGTATGACACGAACAGAGCGAAACAAACAAGGCTCTTAGACGGGCTGCCTAAGAGGTGAGATTCCCTTAAAGTAAACTTCTTCCCAATTTTACCCCAGTCTATCCTCTAGTTCCTTCTGCCTGATGGTCAGGGTCAGGTCACTGCGGGTTTTTTCCAGCACGCCCCGCATATTATCGGTGGTGCGGCGCAGGCCATGAGTGATGGCATCCGGAAAATCCATCGTCACCAGCACATTGTAGATATCATCCATATCGGAAAGGAACTCCTCCCCGCGGGATAAATCGCCCTTACGCATACTGTCCAGCAGATAACGCCTCAATTCACCCATCGCCTCTGCCAGACCATGCAGATAAGCCACCGGGTCAATTTTCAGTTCCTCGGGAGTCGGGGGCTGTTTCCCCATAACGAGGGCAAGTGCAATACTGCCCTCCGCATACTCTTTCTGCGCATCGATGAGAAAGCCGGTGCGGATTTCAATACCATCGGCAAGCGCCTCTTCTGCTTCATCCAAAAGTTTTCTGGCAGACTGGAGCAATTCTGCTGACGTGCCTAATTCCTGACGGTGCAAAGCACGGATGGAAAGACTACTATAACGGATGACCTCACGGCAAATCGGCAATACTTTTTCCCGGGTGGCATCCTTCGCCGCAAAACTCTCTCTAACACGGTCGGCAATTGCATCCAGATTTTCGGTTAATCTACCCATATTACCCCTCGAATGCTTTTATTATCTCACGAGCGGCTGTTCCCGGTGAATCCGCGCCTAAAATAGCGCCAATGACCGCCACGGAATCCGCCCCCGCCTTTTTTACTTCGGCAATATTTTCCAGTGTGAGCCCGCCAATCGCCACTAGCGGCACCGATACTGCCTGCCTGACCCTCAGCAACTCCTCCAGCCCCGTGACAACGGTATCTTTGCTCGGAGTCGGAAACACAGCACCAACGGCAACATAATCAGCGCCATCGGCAACGGCTTTTTGTGCTTGCTCTGCCGTGAAAACAGAACAACCAATGAGCATATCCATCGGCGCCAATTTGCGGGCAATACTGACAGGCAGGTCTTCCTGCCCAATGTGCAAGCCATCTGCCCCGGCTGCCAGCGCTATATCGAGGTAATCGTTCACAATAAACAGCGTGCCGTTTTCAACACACAGGTTCTGCAATTCCTGAGCAACAGCAAGCAAAGCCCTCTTTTCGGTAGTTTTATCCCGCAGTTGGACTGTTCCGGCGCCGCCAAAAATGACCTGCCGTGCAATATCCAGGTGGCTGCGCCCCTTTAAGGCATCAGTGTCAACGACAGCATACAGCCCAATAATGTGCTTCGATTTGTCCTGACGCAAAAGTCGGGCAATCAAATTCTTTTCGATGGTGTACAGGTCGAACCGGGCTTGCTGAAACTTCTCGGCGCTTACAGGCAGAGCCTCACCCGCGAGTTTCGCCAGCTCTTCCAGGGTACGCAGGGCTTCCTGAACCCGCCGGGAATTAGCGACAATTGCCAAGGGCAGGTCTTTCCCACCCTGTTCTACGTCGATACTTGCCCCGACATCCCCCCCTGAGTCACGGGATTGAATCAATTGCTTCTGGAAAGACCAGCCGCTAGTGATAAGTGTATGACGCATAGTTTTGAGTTGTTCCGTGAGTGTGACATCGTTCAAAAGAAACCGCGCCGAATCCTCCAGAAAACGGAGACCCTCAGCGGCTCTGTTCAGGCTGGCATCGATGATACGAAGGGTTTGTGGTGAGCTTGATTCTGATGGAAACATTGCCGTTTACTCGTGACAATTCTAACACGGCAAAGTCGTGAAAACAAGCAAATACTATCAGGGGTGGGCCAGAAGAATCCGAAGCCCTATTCCGATTAATATTAAGCCGCCGATTGTCTCCGCTCTTTTGCCGACCAGTTTATTGACTTTTCTGCCTGACAAAAAGCTAATGACGGTTACCAGAAAGATGAGTACTACGGTCGCGATTGCTCGTAAAGAAGACAGGCGACATGGTGACCATCGCCGACATCCTCCAGAAGCGGCGTCACGTTAGAGCAATCGGCAAAAGCACGGTAACAGCGTGGATGGAAGACACACCCTGAAGGTGGGCTCATGGGACTGGGGACTTCCCCTTGGAGAACAATAATCTGCCTCTTCATCTCTACTTCCGGGTCGGGAATAGGGACCGCCGAAAGAAGCGCCTGAGTGTATGGGTGTAATGGATTCTTATAAATTTCATCCCGATTGGAAATCTCTGCAATCTTGCCTAGATACATTACGGCCACACGGTCGCTAATATGGCGCACCACTGAGAGGTCGTGTGAGATAAACAGGTAAGCGACACCAAACTTCTCCTGAAGGTCGGCCAGCAGGTTAACGATTTGTGCTTGAATTGAAACGTCAAGGGCAGAAAGTGGCTCATCGCACATTATAAAACGTGGTTGGAGAGCAAGTGCTCTTGCCACGCCAAGTCGTTGACGCTGGCCGCCACTGAACTCATGGGGATAGCGGTCTGCCATATAGGGAGCCAGCCCTACCAGATTAAGCAGTTCGGCAACTCGTTCTCGGTATTCTTTCCCTCGAGCTATATTATGGATGATTAGCGGCTCGCCGATAATGTCCCTCGCTGTGAAGCGAGGATTCAATGAGTCATAAGGGTCCTGGAAGATAACCTGGAGCCTCTGCCTGAGCGGTTGTAATTCTCTGTCAGAAAGCTGGCACAGGTCTTTTCCTTCAAAAAATACCTCTCCAGATGTGGCACGGTAAAGCTGTAACATGCACTTGCCCAGAGTTGTTTTACCGCAACCGCTTTCCCCGACTAGCCCTAACGTCTCTCCATCGTGGATAGCAAAGCTCACCCCGTCAACTGCCTTAATATCGGCAATTTTCTTCTGACGGAACAACCCCCGTGTTACCGGGAAATATTTAGTCAGGTTATTAACTTCTATGACGACTTCTTTTGCCATGGTCTTTGTTCCTTCTGTGACACCCAGCAGGCGGCATAGTGATTCGGGGCTACTTCCAGTAAAGGTGGTTTCTCACGCTGACATTGTGGCATAGAATAGGCACAACGCGCCTGAAAAGAGCAACCGATAGGTGGTGCGATGAGGTCCGGCGGCTGTCCGTCAATCGGTAACAAACGTGTCTTTCTAGGTTCGTCCAGACGTGGTACAGATGTGAGTAAACCGGCGGTATAAGGATGACAGGGATAGCGGTAAACATCCAGAGCATTACCGTGCTCGATAATATTGCCGGCGTACATTACGAAAACTCTACGCGCATATCGAGCGACGATTCCCAGATTATGAGTAATCAGAATAAGAGCTGTATTCAGCTCTTTAGTGATATTGCGTATCAGTTCCAGCAACTGCGCCTGTATCGTGACATCCACTACAGTGGTTGGCTCATCAGCGATGATAAGTTGTGGCTGACAGGCAATAGCAATAGCTATCATTGCTCTCTGACGCATCCCGCCACTAAATTGATGAGGGTAGTCATAGATACGGCGTTCGGGATGTGGGATGCCTACCAGCTTCAGCAGGCGAGTGGCTTCCTGCATACCTTCCTTAAGCGACATGTTTTTATGAAATTCCAGCCCTTCCGATATTTGTCTGCCGATAGTGAGTACCGGATTTAGTGAAGTCAGCGGCTCCTGAAATATTATAGAAATCTTTGCCCCGCGCATCTTACGCATCTCATCACCGGATAGTTTCAGCAGGTCGGTGCCTTCGAAAAGAATCTCTCCCGATTCAATTTTTCCTGCCGGTTCGGCAACCAAACGCAAAATTGAAAGGGCGCTGACTGTCTTGCCACATCCGCTTTCACCGACCAGAGCGATGGTCTCCCCTCTATTGACATCATAGGATACACCGTCCACAGCTTTGACAACGCCATCCTGAGTATTAAAATATGTTTTTAGATTACGAACTTCAAGTAAAGCCGTCATTTATTTAACGCCTCATCTTCGGGTCAAGAGCGTCTCTCAGCCCATCACCCAAGAAAGTGAATGCTATCATCAAGAGAGCAACTGCCAAGGCAGGGAAGAATACCTGATACCACGAGGCAAATATAACATCGTAGCCATCGTGAATCATGGCACCCCAGCTTGGCGTCGGTGGCCTGACGCCGATGCCAATATAACTCAATGCCGCTTCGGTAAAAATAGCGCGCGGAATGTTAAAGGTTATTGAAACAATGATAGGCCCGAGAGAATTGGGTAACAGATGCCGCCATGTGATGTAGCGTCCCGTGCCGCCCATCACCTTCGCCGCACTAATGAAATCGCGTGATTTAATGGAGAGGATTTGCCCGCGGACAAGACGGGAAATATTGACCCAGGCAACTAGCCCGATAGCGAGGAACAACTGGTAGATACCACCGCCAAGCACCGCTTTCAAGAGAATCACTAGCAGGAGGTCAGGAAAACCATACATCACGTCCACGAAGCGCATCAGGACATTGTCAACTCTGCCGCCAGCGTACCCGGCAATAGCGCCTATGGGTATACCGATACCAATTACAATCAGCTGAGTGAAAATGCCAACAGCCAGGGACGTGCGTGCACCATATAGCAGTCGTGCAAAGACATCACGACCCAGACCATCTGTACCCAGCCAGTGTTTGGCACTGGGGTTTTGAAGGAGGGCGCTATAGTCCTGGTGGGCAAAATCGTACGGGGTAATAAGAGGCGCAAAGATAGCGGCGAGCGCCAATACGATGATAAAGATACCGCCCGCCATTGCCAGCTTGTTTCTTCTGAGCCGAATCCACGCATCGCCCCAGAGTGTGTGGTGGGGTCGTTCGCTGCCGATTGTGGTATTTGCTACTATTGCCAACTTTTACTCCCTAATTGTAAACAATACGCGGGTCAATCACGCCGTATAGAATATCAACCACCATGTTTGCGATGGCAATGACGAAGGCATAAAATAATACGCTTCCCATAATCAGCCCGTAATCACGGGCAAAAATACCCTGCACGAAGAGGCGCCCGATACCGGGGATACTGAAGATAGTCTCGACAATGACTGAGCCGGTGACAAGATTTGCAAATTCCGGGCCGGCAATAGTAACAACGGGAATGAGAGAATTCCGCAGAATATGACGTATTAAGACAACACGTTCCAACAGACCCTTAGAACGGGCGGTGCGAACATAGTCCTGGCGCATTACTTCCAGGGTGCTGGCTCTGGTAATTCTAGCGATGAAGGCAGCGGGCAAAGCTCCCAACGCAAAGGCAGGCATAATAATTTGTGATACGGAACCCCAGCCGCCGGTAGGCAGCCAGTGCAGTAACACTGAGAAAACTACCATCAACAGGATTGCCAAGACAAAGCCGGGAATACTGGCAAAGATGGTGGAAAACATTACGCTGACATAATCAATCCAAGAGTTCTGTTTTAGAGCAGCGGCCATCCCCAGGGAGATCCCGATCAAAATCGCCGCAATAAAAGCCGTGATTCCCAGCGTTGCTGTTATCGGTAACCCCTGCATCAGTATCTGGGTGACACTGCGATTCTGAAAGGAATAGGAGATTCCTAAATCGCCGTGGAGTAAACCGATGAGGAAATTCCCGTACTGGACGAAGAAAGGCTTGTCCAATCCGTATTTTCTGTTAAGGGCTTCGACAACCTGTGGAGCGAGTTGTTTTTCCCGGTCCCAGGGACCGCCAGGCACCAGATGCATTAGAGAAAATGTGATAAACGAGACGACAAGGAGAACGAGAAGCAGCCAGAGAATACGGCGTATTACGTATCTTGTCATTTATTTATGTTCATTTTAGACCTCAGGGGAGCGGGAAGTTATCCCGACTCCCCTGAGTTATTTTAGTACACGATAACTTGATTTGTGATGTTACTTAGCTATGTAGACTTCGTTGTAGAACATGTCGCCGGCTACCTGTCCATCCATGCCAGTGGTCTTTAATCCCTTAACCCATGGTTTCACCAGCAGGAAGCGTTCGCGGTAGAACATGGTGACGATGGGGGCATCATCCATGACCAGCTTCTGGGCATCAGCCCAATCCTGAAGGCGTGTGGTGTTATCCAGCTCTTTCAGTGCTACCGCCGCCAGGGCATCAAATGTGGGATTGCTGTATAGGGTGTGATTATTGCCGGCGCCGGTGCCGAAGAGTTGTGGCAGCCAGTTATCCGGGTCGGGATAGTCAGCACCCCAGCCGAACCATGCCCACATATGCTTCCCTGCGTTTATATATTGCTGGAATGACTTTGATTCCTGAGGGTCAAGAGTGATATTGATTCCCAAATTCTGCTGCATTTGAGCTTGCAGGAATTGGGCAATGGTACGGTTGCCAGCTGTATCGGAATATGAAAACTTGATCTCGGGGAGTTGACTGACATCGGAATAGCCCGCTTGGTCAAGCAGTTCCTTTGCCTTGGTAACGTTGAAGGCATATTCTGCACCTAGAGTCGCATCATATCCCGGCATTCCGGGTGGAATCCAACTCAATGCCACTTTACCGACACCACCTCTGATATCGATTAAGGTTTGGCGGTCAACCGCGCAGGACAATGCCTGACGTACCAGCTTGTTGTCGAACGGTGGTTTGGTAACATTGAACTGGAAGGCGAAGGTAGTCAGGTCATTATACCGCAGGATTTCAGGACTCAGTACGGCATTAGTCATAGTCGCTTTTTCCGTACCAACCGGAACGCCACTAATATCCAATTCGCCGTTATAGTAAGCTGCCAGTGCGGCATTGGCATCGGCAATCATCTTGAAGTCAATCTCGGCGAGATTAGGCTTGGTGCCCCAGTAATTGGGGTTCGGTTTGAAAGTCATGTGGTCCAGATGTACCCACTCGGTCAGAAGGTAGGGACCATCGCCGATGTAATTGGGTGGGTCAGTCCAGCTATCGCCGTACTGGGTGATAATGTCTTCTCTCAGCGGATATACGGGCCAAAGAGCCATCAAGTCCAGGAAAGTAGGCAACGGGTCATTGAGTTTAATCTGTAGAGTCTCGTCATCCGGAGCGCTAACACCGACTGCATTCTCAAGTGCTGTTTTTTCAGCATCAGTCTTGTCGGTGGCAGAGAAGTATGCCTCGGCGCCGACGATGTCGAAGTAGAAAGAAGCGTAGGCGCACGCTAGGTCAGGATTTAACTCTCTCTTGATGCTGTAGACAAAGTCACTGGCGGTTACCTTCTTGTCATCGCTCCAGGTAACATTGGTCCTCAGCGTGAAAGTGTAGGTTAGACCATCAGCCGAAATGCCTTCGTTAGCGATGGTTGGGATTACCGTGGCAACGTCTGCCCTCAGTGAGAGGTCCTGGTTGAAGCCGAGCAGTCCGACAAAGACCTGGGTGATGACACTTTTTTCGGCAGCCCAGGAAGCCTGGTTGGGGTCAATTTGCGCGGGTTCGCCGGCCAGGTTGACACGGAGAATCTGCTCCCCGGTTCCTTTCGTTCCCTGGGTACAGGCGCTGGTAAGGACGAGAGATGCGGTCATCAGAATGGCCAGTAGGGAAAGTATGATTGATTTTCTTCTCATAAAACCTCCTCTTTTTTTCTTTGCTATATTCAATCTGTTTGTGACCAGATTCTCGCCGGAAACCAAGACGGAGAAGGTACGGAACGGAAATGATTACGGGTGGTAAACCAATTAAGGTGTATAGTTTTATATCCCCGTTAAAAACACTCTTATTCGGTTAGACCTAAGATTATACAAAGTAAAGTGCATTGTCAAGTAGGGGAAGGATATTTTCCCCAAAAACTACAAAAAAATATCTGCTGTTTCGTATAAAACCTAGCTGATAGCATCATCTCCTTGCATTATCTCTCAGAAGATTTTGAAAACTTATTCTATGCCCTAGCTCTGGCAGAGGCTCTAAGAAATCCGGTGACGGTCAGCGCCAGCGCCCAGAGGAAAATAGCGACCAGAATAGTAATGGCAGCAACCATGACACCAGGTGGCGCAAAGGCACCGAATCTGATTAGCGTCTGGAATAAGTTGAACCCAAATATGGTCTGGGCAACAACGTACAACGCGGCGGCCAAAATCATCAGAAGAACCCATGGTGTTACCGGCAGCACAAAGAGCAATATTTTCATTGTCTTACCAACGCGAGGTATCGCCACCTCTTTCCTTTGGTAATGGCCAATTACCCGCCATTGCCACCATAAATAAGGGATTAACCCCACTACCAGAATCAGTGACAATACGACCGCATTTATCGCAATACCGTCGATGGCGGCCCAGGATGCCCACCAGGGAGATGACGGCAGCTCCAATTCTGAACCCATTAACAGGCTGGCAATGCCGAGAGCAACACTATGGGCATCTCTACTGGTTTGACTGTTTACCAGCATAACGACTCCCAAATTGCGGTCGGGCAACATGATCATTTCTGACAGAAAGTTGGAAGTGTCGCCGCCGTGCCAAATCACTGCTTCGCCATCCCCTGCCTGACCAACAAACCAGCCCATACCATAGCTTGCCTCCTCCCCATCCTTAATGAGTTTCACGGCGGGCGACTGCATTTGCTCTATGACTCTGGCTGGAATTACTTGCTGGTTGTTAAGCATGCCATCGTTCAGGTTGACAATCAGCCATTTCCCCATATCCTCCGCTGAGGACATCACCCAACCCGCCGGTGCCGCGCTACGGTACACCGGCGTATTTCGGGAAATTATTTTCCCCAGCATCATCTGATGACCATCGGCACGGTCAAGGCTGGCGGCTACCGCCGGTTTCAAAGTGGAATTAGTCATATCCAGCGGCGTAAAAATCCGTTGCTGCACAAAATCCTCAAAAGGCATGCCGCTCACTCTCTCCACCAGCGCACCCAACAGACAGTAGTTAAGATTGGTGTACTCAAATGAAGAACCGGGCGGGCGGTTTGTA
Source organism: Chloroflexota bacterium (assembly GCA_026389745.1). Taxonomy (GTDB): domain Bacteria; phylum Chloroflexota; class Dehalococcoidia; order Dehalococcoidales; family Fen-1064; genus Fen-1064. The sequence goes on from JAPLHG010000113.1 coordinate 16,411, forward strand.
CGGATGTTTTTCATGGCGGCTACTAACAGTTTAAAAGCGTCGCCACCTTCAGCGCCACTCCCCTGCTGGAAGGCTAAGGGTTCGTACATATCCCCCGGAATGCCGCTTGTCTGATTCAATAATTGGCGTACTGTTATTTCCCCTGACGACGCATCATCTTTCAATTGAAATTCGGGGATGTAATGTTGGAGAGGTTGGTCAAGGTCAATCAAACCATCATCCCACAGTAGCAGAACTGCCATGGCGGTGAATGATTTACTGCAGGACGCCAGGTCAAAGATGGTTTGGGGGGTAACCTGAGTTTGTTTCTTAAGA
>JAPLHG010000027.1 GCA_026389745.1 Chloroflexota bacterium
AATGGCAATTTGGAAGTTCTCTGGAAGCTGAGGGACCGCCATCCCGGTGATAGGATAGTGCCAATAATAAAGACACTACGGTAACAGTATTTATGAGGCAACCATTACCTCTTCGGTAACAGTTATTATGAGGCAATACGGACCTCGCCGGATGGCTTCACGCTTGTTATACCGGCCGGATATGCCCCAAGGTAAAAATTATTTCTGGCAGAGGGGGCAATAGTAGGTGCCGCGGTTACGCACTACAGTCCGCTCAATCGGACTGCCGCAAACAAGGCAGGTCTTTTTCTGGCCATGGGCGACATTGAAATGCTGATGCGCCGTGCCTGCCGAACCGTCCGGGCGAAAATAGGTAACGACACTGGCGCCCCCATACTTAATCCCGGCCACCAGCACTTTCCGGATGGCATTGTAGAGACGCTTGATTTCTGGTTTCGTCAGGGAACTGCTTAAGCGCCGAGGGTCGATGCCGGCAACAAATAGGGCTTCGTCGGCATACATATTGCCCACGCCCGCCAGAAACTTCTGGTCTAATAATAAGGCTTTAATCGGCGGCCTGCGGTTTGCCAGTCGTTCCAGAAAAACTTTTGGGGTAAAATCTCCTTCTAAAGGTTCGGGGCCCAGTTTGCTCTCAATTTCTCTGGTATTCTTGACCAGCTTCAGGACGCCGAATTTACGCGGGTCGCGGAAAAAAATTCTCTGGCCATCGTCCAGACGGATGACGGCGCGGGTGAACTTAGGCGGCTCAGAACCATCCTTCCCCAGAATCAAAGAGCCTGTCATCTTCAAATGGATCACCAGTTTATCATCGCTGCTCAGACTCGCAATCAAATACTTGCCAAGGCGGGTAAGAGCGATAATTTCCTGTCCGGCGACACGTTTGCAAAATTCTGCCGGCGATGGTTCTTTAACAATGCCATCCCAGAAAAGAGTCACGCCGGTGATACGGCGGCCGATGATGTGAGGAGAAAGCTCATTTTTGACGGTTTCGACTTCAGGCAATTCGGGCATACTACTTTTCCATTTCTCCCCAGTTCCTGCCGATTTTGGTATCGACCTTGAGCGGGATGCTGAGCTTGATAGCGTTGACCATCATATCGGGGGCGAGACGGCGCATCTCATCCAGTTCATTTTCAGGTACCTCGAAGACAAGCTCATCATGCACCTGGAGTAACATCTTACTTTTCAATTTTCGCCGTAAAATTTCCCGGTAAAGATCGACCATCGCCTTTTTGATGATGTCGGCGGACGTGCCCTGCACGGGCATGTTGATTGCCATCCGTTCGGCGGCTTCCCGAACCTGCCGGTTAGAGGCATTGATTTCCGGGATAAGGCGCTTCCTGCCGAGGATGGTCTGGACATAGCCCATCTTCCTTGCCTGCTCTTTGGTCGACTCAAGATACCACCTGACGCCGGGGTATTTCTCAAAATAAGCGGCGATGAATTTGCCCGCCTCTTCTCTTGATAATTCGGTGGCCTGCTGGAGGCCATACTCACTCATCCCGTAGATCACCCCGAAATTAACCGTCTTGGCCAGCCGGCGCATTGCGGGCGTAACCTGTGATGGCGACACGCCGTAAAGCTGGGCGGCAGTAGCGGAGTGGATATCTTCATCATGACGGAAGGCATTGAGCAAATTCTCGTCTTGAGATAGGTGCGCCAGACAACGGAGGTCAATCTGGGAATAATCTGCACCCAGCAAATACGAACCCACAGGCGCCACGAACGCCTCCCGTATCCGCTTCCCTTGTCCGTCACGAATAGGGATATTCTGAAGATTAGGGTCGCTGGAAGAGAGCCGTCCGGTAGTTGTCCTTGTCTGGTTAAAACTGGTATGAATACGCCCTGTCTCCGGATTAACAAGACCGGGCAAAGCGTCAACGTAGGTCGACTTCAGTTTAGCCAACTGGCGGTAGTCCAGAATGTAACCGATGACGGGGTTGGCATCACGCAACCCTTCCAGCACATCGGCGGCGGTAGAGTAACCGCCCCCTTTCTTTTTGGGTACCCCCAACTGCATTTTCTCGAACAGTACCGTGGCTAATTGCGCCGGAGAGTTGATGTTAAATTTCTGTCCGGCGCGACGGTAGATTTCGCCTTCCAGCATGGTGATCTGTCCACCAAGTTCACGGGACAGCTCTGCCAAGAGACCGACATCCAGCGCGATGCCATTCATTTCCATATTAAGCAAGACCGGCACCAGTGGCATTTCAACCTCATCAAATAATTGCCATAACCCCTGGCTTTGTAATTCGTTACGGAGCGACTCGCTCAGCCGCCCGGTCATATCGGCGTCGGCACAGGAGTAGTCGGCGGCTTTCTCAATTTCCACCAGCGACATCGGAATCTGTTTACTGCCCGAGCCAATAAGGTCGGAGATGGGTGTCATTTCCACGCTCAACCGGCTGAACGCCAGTGCCTTGAGGCTGAGCGACGGCTCGCTGAGGAGATAGGCGGCGACCATTGTATCGAAGGCGAGACTGGCCACATCAATGCCGGCGCCAGCGAGTACTTCCATATCGAATTTGCCATTGTGGGCGATTTTGGATTTTGCAGCGTCTTCAAAAATAGGCTTGAGCCGTGCAACAACCTGCTGAAGAGGCAATTGCGGCGGTTGCATCATTCCGGTATGCCCGACCGGCAGGTAGTATGCCTCGCCGGGTGATGGCGATATGGAAATTCCCACCAGCTGTGTCTGCACGGCGTTCAAGCCGGTGGTCTCGGTGTCAAAAGCAAATGATTCAGCCTCAGAAAGACGGGTCAACAAGGCAGCTAGAGCTGACGTGGTATTGACAATATGGTAGTCACGCTTGGCAGACGACTCGGCTTTGACCTGCGCGGGTGCTTCCGATGGCGCCTCTTCCGCAGACTGGGGGAGTTTGTTCAGCAGGCTGGCGAACTCAAGCTCGCGGAAAAGTTCGGCAGCTTTACTGCGATCGAAGCGGTTTGCCTGGGCTTCCTCGAGATTGAGGGTAACCGGCGCCTTGGTGACAATGGTTGCCAGCTCTTTACTCTGGTGGGCGATAGCTTCATTTCCGCGCAGTAGTATCTGGAGTTTCGCCGGCTTAACTTCGTCAATGCGGGCATAGATTTGCTCCAAACTGCCAAACTGCTGGATAAGTTTCACGGCGGTCTTCCCGCCGATGCCTTTGACGCCGGGAATATTATCCGATGGGTCGCCTTTCAGCGCTTTGAAATCGGCGATATTTTCCGGTTTGATTTCATATTTAGCCACGACCGCGGCCTCATCATAGAGGTCGGCATCGCTGAAACTGCCGCGTGGTCTGGGGTAGAGCACCTTGACCTGATCATTCACCAACTGCATGATATCGGCATCACCGGTAACGATGACGGTATCAATACCATGCCCGCTCGCCTGCCTGCCCAGCGTGCCTAAAACGTCATCCGCCTCAAAGCCTTCCAGTTCGTAGATAGGCATATTGAAAGCCTGCACCAGTTCCCTAACCCGTCCGAATTGTCCCACCAGCTCGGCAGGAGTCTCCGGACGGGTGGCTTTATACTGGTCGAACATCCGGTGGCGGAAAGTAGGCGCCGCTTTATCGAAAGCGATGGCGTAATGCGTGGGTTTGAGGTCATTGATGGCCCTGAGCAGGATCGAGGCAAAGCCGTAAACCGCCCCGACCATTTCGCCGGTTTTGCGGACAGTCAGCGGCGGCAGAGCGTGGAAAGCGCGGTGCACCAACGCGTTGCCATCGAATATGACCAACAGCGGCTTTTTCATGCCCTCATTATAGCAGAGGAGTGACCCTCTTCATAACAATTTACCCTCCACAGCTTCACTTTGAAGCTAGGGTGTGGTATAATTACAGAAATGGAAAGCTCAGCTCTGGACTCGGGCGGGAAATGTAATCCAGCCGATGTCTTTTCACATATGAATTCCATAGTATCAATATCCCTGCGGAGTAATGCCAACTATGATTGAAAATAACCTCACTTCACCCCAACCGGGCAAGAACAATCACAACAACGGGGTTGATGAATATAATGCCGAAGCCATTCATGTTCTGGGTGGGCGTGAGGCGGTACGCCGTCGGCCCGGAATGTACATCGGCAGTACCGACCAGCGCGGTCTGCACCATCTTGTTTACGAAATCGTCTACAACAGCGTCGATGAAGCGATGGTAGGCTTCTGCACACGCATCAAGGTTACGATCGAAGAAGATAACTCGGTGACCGTTGAAGACAACGGCCGTGGTATCCCGATAGAAGTCCACCCTACCACCGGTAAGTCCGCTCTGGAAACCGTGATGACCGTGCTCCATGCCGGAGCTAAGTTCGGCGGCAAAACTTATCAGGTTTCCGGTGGTCTGCACGGGGTCGGCGCCTCGGTAGTCAATGCCCTCTCCACCTGGGTAAAAGTCTGGGTAAAGCGCAACCACAAACTCTACTTCCAGGAATACGAACGAGGCATACCCAGGGCTGATGTCGCCATTGTTGGTAAGTCAAAAGGCACCGGGACTACCACCAGTTTTATGGCTGACGAGGAAATCTTCGGCGCCACCAGGTATGATTTTAATGTTCTCAGCGAGCGCGTTCGGGAGGTCGCTTACCTCAATAAAGGACTGGAGATATCCATCAGGGATATCAAAGAGGATAAAGAGCAAACATTCTACTTCGAAGGCGGCATCACCAGCTTTGTGCGCCATCTCAACCGAAACCGTGTGGTCTGCCACAAACAGCCTATCTATGTCGCTAAAGATTCTAACGGAACGATGGTCGAAGCGGCGCTTCAGTACAACGATGGCTTCAGCGAGTCTATCTTCAGTTTTGCCAACTGCGTCAATACCGTTGACGGCGGGACTCACCTCACCGGCTTCCGCTCGGCGTTGACCCGCGTTTTTAATGATTACTCCCGCAAAAACAAACTGCTCAAGGAGGACGACCCGAACCTGAGCGGTGAAGATGTACGAGAAGGTCTGACTGCCGTGGTCAGCATCAAGATTGCCGAACCGCAGTTTGAAGGACAAACAAAGGGAAAACTGGGCAATGCTGAAGCTAAAACGGCGGTAGAAAGCGTCGTCAGCGAGGGATTATCACTGTATCTTGAAGAGCATCCTGACGATGCCAAAGCCATCATCGATAAATGTCTTCTTTCTGCCCGGGCAAGAGAGGCCGCCCGCAAAGCCCGGGATTTGATTGTCCGTAAAAACAGCCTGGACACCGGCACATTACCCGGCAAACTGGCAGATTGCTCGGAGAAAGACCCCACTCTCTGCGAATTGTACCTGGTGGAGGGCGACTCCGCCGGCGGCTCCGCCAAACAGGGCAGGGAACGCCGTTTCCAGGCGATTCTGCCGCTCAGAGGTAAGATTCTGAACGTGGAAAAAGCCTCGCCGGATAAGATGCTGTCCGTGGTTGAAATACGCGCCATCATTACAGCCCTGGGCGCCGGTCTCGACGAGGAATTCGACCCCCTGAAACTCCGCTACCATAAAGTCATACTGATGACAGATGCCGATGTCGATGGCTCTCATATCCGCACCCTTTTGCTGACATTTTTCTTCCGACATATGGCAAAACTAATCAATAATAAACACCTCTTTATCGCTCAGCCGCCCCTCTACCGTGTTAAGACCAATAAAGAGGAACGCTGGATATACTCCGACCAGGAAAGAGAACAGACACTGAAAGAACTGAAGGACAAGCGGGTAGAGGTCCAGCGCTACAAAGGTCTGGGTGAGATGAACAGCGAGCAGCTGTGGGAAACAACTATGAATCCGGCGACCAGAACCCTGCTCGAAGTGAACATCGAAGATGCCGCCAAAGCAGACCAGGTGTTTCAGGTACTGATGGGTGATGAAGTTGCCCCGCGTAAAGCCTTCATCACCGCAAACGCCAAATATGTCAAGAACCTGGATATCTAAAAACGTTATTTCAGGTACAGAGCGTTCTCTTTGATATACCGTTCCACCGCCCGGGGTACCAAATACCTGATGGACAGCCCCTGGGCTACTCTATTCCGAATATCGGTAGCGCTGATATCAATATCCGGCTTATCCAGAAAAATAACCCTCTCCGATAAGCCGGGAATGCCGGCTTCCAGCGCTTTCAGGTCGGGACGCGGAGAGCCCGGCCTGGGGACAGCCGCCAGAAAACACATTTTGATCAATCTTGACGGCTCCCTCCAGTACGGTAGTTGTAAAAGACTATCCCAGCCCATTATCAGAAACAGCTCAGACGGCTCAGCGAGCTCGGTTTTTAACTGAGCAATGGTATCCACGGAATAAGACGGACCATTGTGTTCTATTTCTACCGTAGAGAGCTTGAAGCAAGGCCTACCGGCAATTGCCAGGTGTACCATCTGAACCCTGTAAACGGCTGGAAGAATCGGTTTGTCCGATTTCATCCACGGCTGACCGGCGGGCAGAAAGAGAACTTCCGCCAGGCCGAGATGAGTTCTCGCCTCCTCGGCAATCGCCAGGTGCCCGTTGTGAATGGGGTCAAAAGTGCCACCCAGAATGCCTATTTTCACTCTGCTACCACTCCCATTCGCTAGTACCACAGCGTACCTTGTCTCCACGCCTGATGCCAGCTTTTTCCAGAGCCTTATCGATGCCCAACCTGATTATTTGCCCGCGTACTTGTCCCTCCACAGCCGGGTCACTCATATCCACCCTCGCCACAATACGTTCCAGTTCCGGAACGATAATCACAAAGGTATCACCTTCTCGATTTATTATTGCCCGGCTACGCCGCGGCCGGGGACGAAAGATTTTGAGAGCAGGTTCTTCCATCCGAAGATCGGTTTCCTTTAATAACCCCATTACTGTCCTCATAAGCTCAGCGATACCCTCACCGGTAACCGCCGAAATGAATCTCACATCCACGCCGGCTTCTTGGAAGGCCGCCTTGATGCCATCTTTTCCTGCTTTTACCTGGGCGAGGTCGACCTTATTGATAACGACGACCTGTGTTTTTTTAGCCAGCCGGGAATCGAAAAGGTTGAGTTCGTTATTGACCTTGATCATATTATCCACCGGAGAATCGGCGCTGCCGTCAATAAGGTGAATCAATACCCTGGTACGCATGCTGTGGCGAAGGAAATCATGCCCCAACCCGCGCCCCAGATGAGCGCCATCAATCAATCCCGGAATCTCGGCTAAAACGAAAGTGCCGTACTCCACTTCCACAACCCCTACCACCGGCTCACGAGTAGTAAAGGGATAGTCAGCCACCTGGGGCTTAGCGGCAGTAGCCACCGCCAGTAGCGAGGACTTCCCGACATTCGGATACCCAATAATGCCGACATCGGCAATCAGCTTCAACTCCAGAGCAATGACCTTTTCCTCCCCCGATTCACCCGCTTGAGCCAATCGGGGTGTCTGATTGGTAGACGATGCGAAGTGAACATTTCCCAACCCGCCTTTGCCGCCCTGAGCCACTGCCACCCACCCGCCTTCCTTCTCCAAATCGCCCAGCAGGATATCCGAACCATCTTTATCCTTCTCATACACTACTGTTCCTTCCGGAACCCTTAAAACGAGGTTAACCCCATTCTTACCGTGCTTCTTTTGAGCCCCACCATTCCCCCCTTCCACAGCCTTATACAGCCCCCTTTTTTTAAAACCCCAGAGATTCATCACCGATGAGTCGGCCTGCAAGATCACATCCCCACCCCTGCCACCATCACCACCATCCGGACCTCCAAAAGGCACAAACTTCTCCCTCCGAAAGGTAATAGCTCCGTTACCACCCTTACCCGCTCTAACCAATATTTCAATAATATCGAACATTAATGTTATGGTACACCAAATTACTCTTCTTTTCTATGAGTAGTTTCAGGAGAATAGTATTTATATTAATGGTGATGCAGGCGGTGGTGAACGTTAGATGGGGCAAGAGGGCAAGGGTTTCGGGGTATTTTTAGTATCAGCCGGCGAAAAGTTATCAAAAGAGGAGGGGACTTGTTGAAAAATAGGAGTCGGGAACCGAATACTTTTTGGTAACTGCTATCTGCTATCGGGCCGGGCGGCGTAGATTTTCTGCTGGATATTGAAAACCTGCCGCTTCAGATGAGGGTCATTGTTGATAGAACTGGACATTTTTTCATAGGCATAACTGATGGTGGCTGGGCTTCGGTCACCTAACTCCCTGCCGATTTCAGACAGTGAGCAATCGGTTTCCTGCCGTATCAGGTACATGCACACCTGGCGGGCAAAAACTGTCGCCTTATCCCGCCCTCTGCCCCTAAGGTCAGACAGGGTTAGCCGGAAGGTGCCGGCAACGGTTTCAGTGATGAGATTCGGCGTAATGGCCGCCAGCTTTGGTTCTTTGCCGGCAATGTCTTCCAGGGCACGGGCCGCTATCTCGGGGGTTACCATAGTTCTTAGAAGCGCGGAGTAGGCCACGACCCGATTCAGAGAACCCTCCAGCGCCCGGATGTTTTCTTTGATCTGTAAGGCGATGAACTCTAAGACATCAGGTTCGATGTCGACGCCGTCCCGCCGGGCTTTGTTTTGCAGGATGCCCAGCCGTGTTTCGAAGTCCGGCGGCTGCAGGTCAGCCACCAGCCCCCACTCGAGGCGCGAGCGTAGCCGCTCTTTAAGCATGGGGATAGATTTTGGTGGCTGGTCGCTGGCCAGGACAATCTGCCGGTTGTTGCTGTGGAGTTCGTTGAAGGTGTAGAAGAAGTTCTCCTCGGTCTGCTCCTTGCCGGCGAAGAACTGCACATCGTCTACCAGTAAGATATCGGCATTGCGGAATTTCTTACGGAACTCATCGGTGGTTTTTTCGCGGATGGCGGTGACTAATTCGTTGGTGTACTGCTCGGCGCTGACATAGAGTGCCGCCAGATGATTGATCGCCACTTTGTTGCCGATAGCGTGGAGTAAATGAGTCTTACCCAGCCCAGCCCCGCCGTAGAGGAACAAAGGGTTGAAAGCCAGGCCCGGGTTTTCGACCACCTTGGCGGCGGCGGCATAAGCAAGATTATTCGAATTGCCTACTACAAAGGTATCGAAGGTATATCTGGGGTTAAACAGGGGCAGGTTGGTCCGCTCCGGCAGGGATTTTTCGGGGCGGGCGGCGACGCGGAATTCCACCCTGACATCCTCCCGGACAACGCCGGTAAGTACTTTTTCAAGGAGAGAACGCTGGTTCTTTTCCAGATACTCGGCGACAAAGGTGTTGGGAACACCGATGACAAACTTTCCATCCTGACAATTCAGTCCGATAGTTTTGCTTAGCCAGGTGTGAAAATTTGCCTTGCTGATCTCAAGTTGTAATCGGCCTAAAGCGGCTTCCCAGATTTCTGGCGCCGGTCGAACTATCATAAACTATTCCTAAACCAAGCCGCACCCCTGACAAGCACACCCACACCCGGTTACGAGTGTTCTGCGGATTGGCGAAAATATTCTGGGGGGGGGACTTGTTGCTACCAAGCAACGATAATTAGAATAGTATGTCTGACTGCTGGATAGCAAGGGTTTTGTTGTCAACTGCTGGTGGTTGCCGAGACTGAACTGCCACATTATTCTCACTCAAAGGGTCTGCCTAGCTTTCTCTTTCGCTGTTTCTCTAACTTACAGATTGGATTATCAGGGGTTAGAGAAAAGTCAATTATTAGATAGCTTGCATGGCAACCGCCTGGTAATTTTGTGGCTGAGGGGTTTTGATGTTAAAATGCGTTAGTCGGAGGAGAAGCGATGCGGATTGTCTTTATGGGCACGCCTGAATTTGCCGTTCGCCCACTGGAAAGTCTCGCCAGTAGCGGGTATGAGGTCGTGACGGTTTGTACCCAACCGGATAAAACGGCGGGTAGAGGCCGTGCGTTGGAAGAACCGCTGGTGAAGAAATCAGCGCGGAAACTTAACCTTCCGGTGTTACAACCAGCCAATCTGAAATCGGCAGAGGTAAAGGCGCAGTTGGCCGAGTTGAAGCCGGACGCCATTGTGGTTGCCGCATTCGGCCAGATTTTACCGCGAGCGATTCTTGAACTCCCGCCTTATGGGTGCGTAAATATTCATCCTTCTCTCCTGCCGCGGTTCCGCGGGGTGGCGCCGGTGCCGGCGGCTATTCTTAGTGGTGATGAGTTTACCGGCGTCAGTATTATGTTGATGGATAAGGGAGTGGACACAGGTCCGGTGCTGGCAAGGGCTCAGATTCCGATTTTGTCGACTGATACCGCCGGTTCATTGGTGGAGAAGCTGTCCCTTATCGGGGCTCAGTTACTGTTAGACGTTCTACCGAGATGGTTCAGGAAAGAATTAAAGCCACAGCCGCAGAACGATGCCAACGCCACATGTACGAAGATGCTGGCTAAAGAAGCTGGGGAAATTGACTGGCGATTATCGGCGGTGGAGCTCTGGCGATACGCGCGCGCTTACCAACCCTGGCCCGGATGTTATACCAGATGGCAGGGTAAGCAATTGAAGATAGTGGAAGCTATACCCCTGGCTGACGAAGGCGTTGCAGAACCCGGACGAGTGGTTACAGTTAAGGAAAGTTCTGCAGTGTTTGGTGTTGGCACCGGCAACGGTGTTCTGGGAGTTATGAAGGTTCAACTAGAAGGGAAAAGAGTAATGACCGCCGATGAGTTCTTGCGGGGGCAGAGACAGTTTATAGGGGCTGTTCTATCCTGAGCCTGATTATTAAGAGGTGTTGATAATCCTCTCTCCCCCGATGGGGAGAGAGGATTAAAAGGGGACTAAATTGACCTTACCCAGAGATTTGAGAAAGTTCGATGCCCTGCGGGAAATAATTACCCAACTAAGGGGACCGGATGGCTGTCCCTGGGACAGGGTGCAGACACATACCTCTTTGCGTGAAACCTTCCTTCAAGAGTGCTACGAGGTGTTGGAGAGTCTGGATGAGAGTGATGCTCGAAAACTGCAAGAGGAACTGGGCGACCTGCTTCTGCATATTGTTTTGCAGGCACAGATTGCTACCGAGGCGGGTGAATTCAAGATTGAAGATGTCATCGAGGAGATAAGTAAGAAGCTGATTCACCGTCATCCGCATGTCTTCGGCACGAAGAAAGTCAAGAATGTCGAGGAAATTGTCCACAACTGGGAGACTCTGAAGAAAGAAGAGAAAGGCAAAAAAGGTAGCAGTGATTCTCTGCTTGCCAGCGTTCCCAAGAGCCTGCCTGCTCTGAGTTATAGCCAGGAGATACAACACCGTGTGGCGCAGGTTGGTTTCGATTGGGAAAACGACCAGGGTGTAATTGAAAAGCTAGCGGAAGAAGCTGAGGAATTTCAGCACGCCACTACCGAGAGAGAAAAGACTCAGGAATTCGGCGACCTTTTATTCACCCTAGCAAACATTGCCCGCCGACAGGGTATTGAACTGGAGGTGGCTTTAAGGGAAGCCAACCGGAAGTTCTGCCACCGCTTCAGTTATATGGAAGCAATCTGCCGTCAGCGTGGAGTTAAGATTGGTGACCTATCTTTTTCTGAGCAGAATGCCCTCTGGGAAGAGGCGAAGAAAAAGGCTGGGAAGTAGTGTTAGTTCTTATTAGTTGTCTATCTATAAGGCAATTTCCTTTTCTCTTCAATAGTAATTTCCACAAATTTATATAACTCTTCTAATAAGTTCTGGTATAGATCTTTTACTTGTCCAGTCAATTCCATATAGTAGGTGTACCACAAAAAGAAGAATAACGGCCGGAGAGATCGCCCAGTCCTTATTTTTCTCATTCCTGCCTCTAAAAATCACCAGGGTAGTCGGACTCTAAAATATTTTAGATTTTCGTTGAAAGCTAGTTGTGGCACTAGTATAATTGGGTGTGAGAGTTAGAAGTCTTGTGGGTTTAGAGATGGTCGGGGCGAGAGGACTTGAACCTCCGGCCTCAGCGTCCCGAACGCTGCGCGCTACCAAACTGCGCTACGCCCCGCATCGATTAATTATAGGCTGAACTGCTCCCAATGCGCAAGGAGAGATAATGAAATACTGTGTGCTGATTACGGATGGCGCCGCCGGCTTGCCGCTACCTGAGCGTGGTGGTAAGACCTCACTTGAATTGGCCCGCACCCCCAACTTTGATGCGATGGCATTGAGCGGTTTAGTGGGGCTGTCGCACAATGTCCCGCCTGGTATGGACCCGGACAGCGCCGTCGCCTGTATGTCCATCTTCGGTTATGACCCGAAAATTTATTACACCGGTCGGTCGCCAATCGAGGCAAAGAGCCTGGGCATCGATTTTGTTCAGGGAGATATTCTCTTTCGCTGTAATCTGGTCACGATTCGGGATGGGAAAATGGTCAGCCACAGCGCTGGCTCTATCAGTACCGAAGAAGGGCATCAGTTGGTTGCTTCTCTGGATGAGAAGCTGGGGAATAGCAGGGTTCGCTTTTATCCTGGTGTCAGCTACCGAAATATACTGAAACTGAAGGGTGCTAGCGATACAGCTCTGGCAGTCTGCACCCCACCCCACGATATCCCGGGGAGACCAGTTGCGGAATTTTTACCGCGTGGTAAGGGCAGCGACCTGCTCAGAGAATTGATGAAGCGTTCTGAGGTGGTGCTTGAAGAGCACCCAGTGAATAAGAAGCGGATTGCCCGCGGCGAATTACCTGCGACCAGTATCTGGCTTTTCTGGGGAAGCGGACGGCTTTCGGCCCTGCCTTCCTTCAAAGAGCTTTATGGTCTTAAGGCGGCGGTTACAACTGGTGTTGACCTGCTCCATGGGTTGGGCAAAATGGCGGGGATGCCCACACTGGAAATTCCCGGGGTAACCGATGGCTCGGATAATAATTATGCGGGACAGGCTCAAGGTGCCCTTAAAGCTCTGGGAGATTATGATATAGTAATAATACATATAGAAGCTCCCGACCGATGAAGCCGGTCATGCGGGTTCATCAGAGAAGAAGATTGAAGCGATAGAGAAAATAGATGCGGAGGTTGTCAGTAGACTGCGCCGGTGGCGGCAGGATAAGTTGAAGGTGCTGGTGATGTCCGACCATCCGACCCCGGTTAAGGTGCGCACTCATACCGGCGACCCGGTGCCCTTTCTACTATGGGGTGCCGGCATCAGTGCCAACGGGGGCAAGAGATTTACTGAGGCAGAAGCAAAGAAAACGGGGTTATCAGTTGACCCCGGATATGATATTATGAACAAGCTGATCAGGGAATGAATCAATGGCGTTAGTCGTGCAAAAGTATGGCGGTACTTCTATAGCCACCGCCGCAAGGATTAAGTCGGTCGCTCGGCGGGTCGCCAAGACTTACGATGGCGGTGACCAGGTCGTCGTCGTCGTGTCCGCAATGGGCGATACCACTGACGACCTAATCAAGCTGGCCGGGCAAATCACCAAACAGTCTCATCCGAGGGAGATGGACATCCTGCTATCAACTGGTGAGCTTGTCACCAGTACTCTGCTGGCCATGGCTCTCAGGGATATGGGCTATAAGGCAATCAGCCTCAGTGGTGCTCAGGCAGGCATCAAAACGGACGGTACCTACCGCAGGGCGAGAATTGTTAAGATTGAAACTAAGCGCATTATGGCAGAACTGGAAGCAGGGCAGATTGTCATCGTTGCGGGCTTTCAGGGCATTACCGATGATATGGATGTAACCACTCTGGGCAGAGGCGGTTCGGATATCTCGGCGGTGGCTCTGGCGGCGGCTCTAGGCGCCAAGGTTTGTGAACGGTTGACTGATACGGATGGCATTTATTCTGCGGACCCGCGGGTCGTTCCCGAAGCCAGACGCCTCGAGGGAATTGGCTATGAAGAAATGCTGGAACTGGTAACGTACGGCAACAAAGTGATGCAACCCCGCGCAATTGAGCTCGCCGAGCTCTACAATATTCCCATTCGTGTTGCCCTGAGTTTTAATGATAGTCCCGGCACTCTGATTCACGGAGGTGTTTCAATGGAAATTAGAAACAAAGTGAGAAGCGTGGCTTATGACCTTGATGTGGCGAAGATAACAGTCGTGGGAATCCCTGACAAGCCTGGTATTGCCGCCTCGATATTTGTTCCTCTGGCAAAGACGGGTATCAGCGTCGATACCATCGTGCAGAATGCCAGTATTAACAAAATCACCGACCTGACTTTTACTGTGGCCAAAGACCAGATGGGCGATGCGATGAAGGTGACAAAACCAATCGCCAAGAAGATTGGCGCAAAAGATGTCGTCAGCGATGCAAATCTGGGCAAGGTCAGTATTATTGGTACTGGTATGCAGAATACTCCCGGTTTTGCGGCGAAGATGTTCGCTACTCTCAGTGAGAAGGGCATCAATATTGAACTGATTTCTACGTCGGAAATCAGAATCACCTGTATTATCGAGGAGAGTAAGGTTAAAGAGGCGGTGCGTGCTCTGCACCATGCATTTGAAGTAGAAGCGTAAGAATTGAGGAAGTGATTGCAGACTTCGTGTAATTTTCGGCTGCGAGTTGAGGCAGAAAAGGCGTTACTAAGTTTCTGCTTTGTAAAAGAGGAATTATTACTCTGCCTATCCCGCCAGTCAGGCTTAATTGTCCCTATTG
>JAPLHG010000053.1 GCA_026389745.1 Chloroflexota bacterium
TTCATCTCTGACGGTATGGATGAGTCATGGTGACAGTATTGAGCAAATGCCGCCGGGGTTCAAAGCACTGGCACATACTGAGAACACACTCTGTGCCGCTATCGGTAACGATAGGAAAATGTACGGCATTCAATTCCACCCTGAAGTTGTCCATACCCCGCAGGGGAAGGCGATATTAAAGAATTTCGCTTATAATATCTGCGGCTGTAAAGGAAACTGGACAATCGGGAATTTCATCACCGAGAACATTGCCTCGATTAAAGCACAGGTGGGTAAAGGCAAGGTCATCAGTGCGCTATCGGGTGGTGTTGATTCTGCGGTGGTAGCTACCTTGATTCACCAGGCAATCGGTAATCAACTTACCTGCATCTTTGTCAATAATGGCCTCCTACGTCGTGAGGAAGTAGAAAGGACCTTCAATGCCTTCCGTCTTAATATGGGGATGAATATTATCTTCGTTGATGCCGCCGAACGGTTTTTGAATCGATTGAAGGGCATCACTGACCCGGAGCAGAAGCGCAAGACCATTGGTGAGGAGTTTATCAATATTTTCGAAGAGGAAGCCAATAAGCTGGGCAAAGTGGATTTCCTGGCTCAGGGAACTCTTTATCCCGATGTCATTGAGAGTGCCCTATCTGGCAGTACGGCTTCTGCCAAAATCAAAACACACCACAATGTTGGTGGTTTACCTGCCAAGATGAGGTTGAAGCTGATTGAACCTCTGCGCTATCTTTTCAAGGATGAGGTTCGGAAGGTGGGGTTAGAGCTCGGTCTGCCGGAAGAAATGGTCTGGCGTCAACCTTTCCCGGGACCAGGTTTGTCAATCCGTGTCATTGGCGAAGTGACTGAAGAGAAGCTGGAAATTCTGCGTTCGGCGGATTTCATTCTGATGAACGAAATTAAGAAGGCAAAACTGTATCGTCAGTTGTGGCAGAGCTTTGCCGTGCTTACCGATGTCAGGTCGGTGGGAGTAATGGGCGACCACCGCACCTATGGGTATCTGGTGGGTATCCGCGCCGTTACCAGCGAGGATGCGATGACGGCAGACTGGGCGCGCTTACCCTATGATATCCTGGCACATATCTCCAATCGTATCGTCAATGAAGTCCCTGAAGTCAATCGTGTAGTTTATGACATCACCTCCAAACCCCCATCAACGATTGAGTGGGAGTAAAGATTAATGTCATTGCGAGGAGTTTTTCAATTGAAGGGCGACAAAGCAATCCTACTATCAGATTTCTTGCATTGTGAGTAATGGCAATAATAGGTAGGGCACAAGAAACAGGAGGTTCAAACTGAAAATCCTCGTTGTTGGTAGTGGAGCCAGAGAACATACTATCGTCTGGAAATTATTCCAAAGTCCCAGAGTCNATAGAACTTTATGCCGCACCTGGCAATGCCGGCACGGCACGTATCGCTCAGAATCTGGATGTCAGTGCCACGGATATCAAATCGCTGGCAAAAGTAGCTCAACAAAAGGGCATTGATTTGGTAGTAGTCGGACCCGAAACACCTCTGGCAGAGGGTATTGTCGACCACTTTGAAAGTCTGGGCATCCCCATTTTCGGAGCAAGCAAACTGGCGGCAGAGATTGAGTCCAGCAAGGTCTTCTCTAAAGCATTAATGCAGAAATACAATATCCCCTGTGCCAAGAGTATCAGCTTTTCCGACTACACACAGGCAAGAGAATATGTTCAGAAGCAGAAACCACCCATCGTTATCAAGGCAGATGGACTGGCGGCAGGCAAGGGTGTTGTTGTCGCCGGTACTACTGACGAAGCCCTGACGGCCCTCGCCGACTTTATGCAGACAAAAAAGCTGGGTACGGCGGGTAATCAAGTGCTGGTTGAGGAGTATCTCCCGGGTAGAGAGATGAGTAATTTTGTTTTCAGCGATGGCACTAATGTCATACCGATGGTCTCTGCCTGTGATTACAAACGTGTGAATGACGGCGACCAGGGACCGAACACCGGTGGGATGGGCAGTTATAGCCCGCCCTTCTTCAATAGTCCGTCCCTGCAAAAGAAGGCTCTGGAAACTATCATGACGCCAACTATTAAAGCGATGGCTCAGGAAGGCAGACCATACCGCAGTGTGCTTTATGGTGGCTTGATGGTTAATAAAGAAAGTGTCAAAGTGCTGGAGTTTAATGCCCGATTCGGCGACCCGGAGACGCA
>JAPLHG010000025.1 GCA_026389745.1 Chloroflexota bacterium
ATAACGTTCCTGTATTGCCCCGGCGTATTCTTTGATGCTTCCTCGTGTCACCTGACCCCCCTTTTTTCCTTCGGTCTTCGGTAACACTAATTTTGAGGCAACGACCCCTTTCTTGGTAACACTAATTATGAGTCAATGCGAGGTCTTGATTTCAATCGGGCAAGATAGTACAATTCTTTACTCAGTGCGGAATAAGTTTCTGTTAGAAGGATTAAATGGCAGCTAGTAATGCTCAGCCAGCTGATAAGATAGCGTTACGGCGTGATGTCACTGTTTGGGGTTCGTATACCTGGGGTTACGCCGATGTCGGCGCAGATATCTATGCCGCGCTCGGACTTGTCATCGCCGCATCTCAGGGTCTGGCACCAGCGGCATTTGCTTTAGCCGGTCTCATCTACATAATGATCGGTTTCGGCTATACGGAGCTGGCTTCGACTTACCCCGTTGCCGGTGGCGGTCAATACTTCGCTTTGCGCGGACTGGGTGATTTCTGGGGATTCGTCGCCGGGGCGGCACTCCTACTGGATTATACGATTGACATCGCCCTCTTTGCCGTCGCTTCTGCGGGTTACATCAACTTCTTTATGCCGCTCATCTTCGGAGTGAATATCGGGCAGATTGCGATTGCCTTAGGACCTTTCCACACTATTAAAATCTTCTGGTTGATTGAGACGATGGTTCTCATCGTATTTCTAATGTGGGTTAACATCCGAGGGGTACGCCATTCATCCCGTCTCAATGAAATCCTCGGGGCTATGGATTTAATCCTCGAAACTACGGTAGTCCTCCTGGGATTTCTCCTCGCCTGGAAGCCCGACCTCTTGCTTAGTCAATGGACACAGGCATTGCATACCTTGCCGGTTAATCGATTTATGTACGGGTCGAGCCTCGCGATTATCTCGTTTGTCGGACTGGAATCAATTTCTCAGGCCGCGCAGGAGACGCGCCGCCCCGCGACTATTATTCCGCGCACGAGTATTGCCCTCATCTTTACTGTTTTCATATTCGCCGTGGGTTTCTCTACGGTCGGTTTAGGCATCCTGCCGTGGCAACATTTTGCTCAGAACATCAGTGACCCGGTGGCTGAAATTGCCAAATCCATTCCTTTCTTGGGCTTTATTGCCGGCCCGTTCACGGCCGTCCTCGGGGCCACTATTCTCCTGATCAGTGCTAACACCGGCGTTATGGGGGCATCCCGTCTGACCTTCTCCATGAGCCAGTTACACCTAGTCACCGGGTGGTTAGACAAAGTACACCCGCGCTTCCATACCCCCGTTCGGACAATAGTCGTCTTCTCACTGATGGGTGCGGTTGAAGCTTTGCTCGCTTTTCTCACGCCAAGTGTAATGGATACTCTGGGCAATATGTATGCCTTTGGGGCCTCATTGGGGTATATGATTGTTTTTGTCTCGCTGATAGCCTTACGCTTCAGAGACCCGTATTCGCCTCGTCCGTATATGATGCCGGTCAATGTCAAAATAAAGTCACACGGAAACATTGTGAATTTCCCGATACTGGGTATCTTAGGGTTTATCGGTGTCAGTTTCATCCTGTTTGAGGTTATCTTCACCCATCAAATAGGGCGTATTGCTGGCCCAACCTGGGTGATTCTGTGTGTGGTCTATTATCTTTTATGGAGACACCGAAATCGACTACCGCTATTCAAAAGTATCAAGCACGATTGGGAACAAGAGCAAATTGATGTGTTAACCAGTGCCGAAGAATACGACTTACTGGAAACATATAAGGATGCACTGGCACAACGCGACAAGAAGGTGAAGAGTGATATTTCGAAAGCTTCCGCCGCCGACAAAATTCACGATAAGTGATAAATATCGATTAGTGCTGGGTGTGGTGGCGATTGTACTCGGCGCTGTGATTTTGTGGCGTACCCTTTCTGTATCCGTATCACCTCCGGCGCTTATGATAGGGTTTGCCTTTATCGGCTTTGGTGTTTATCGTCTCTGGCTTGGCTACATGCGCCTCAAGCAATTGAAAGGTAGGGGGTAGGAGTCGCTATGGTACACGTCGACCCGCTGGGGGCCTTGCTCGGAGTGGTGTTTGTGACGGCGATTGGTGCGCTACTCGTCTGGATGTTCCGTGTGCCGCCGGTTTCAACACTGTCGGCCGCAAAAGCCTACAGCTCTCTCAGCGCGGTTCGTAAGGTTCTGGTGCCCATAACCGACGCATTTCCGTCGGAACGCGCCATTGGCTTGGCGTGCCGGTTGGGCCGCGAGCAAAAAGCGGAGATGGTGCTATTAAATGTCATCATCGTTCCATTTTCGATGGCATTAGATATGCCGGCACCCGCAGCGGAAATAAAAGCCAGCCAGATACTTGAACTGGGTGCGGTCATCGCTCAAAAGTACGGCTATACGGTTCGTAAGCGCATAATACACCACCGCAGTATCCCTGATGGCATCCTGCAGGTGGCACAGGAGGAGGAGGTTGATGCGATTGTACTGGGTGTTGGCCTCAAGACGCGGGCATCAAGTCAGTGGGGTAAAACCAGCTTGGAGATTATGAGGCGCGCAACTTGCGAAGTTATCGTCGACAAGGTGCCCATGGAGGAGGAACCATTGGCACCGGCAGTCTAGACCCTGGTACAGATGGGGCTTCAGTGATACCAATCAAAAGGGAATTGAACCTGTTAATCCTAACTGTTGACAGACAGTCTGCGTAGGAGTAAAATCCCCCAACGTAGCCAATGAACGGACGGGTGATGTCTTGGGGGATACATCCGGAGACCAGTATCGGTGCTCAAAAATACACCCTCTCGTGTTATACTTATATCAGTATTACCAATCTTAGTGAGAGTGACGTATGAAAGTGGTCATTATGGGATGTGGTCGTGTGGGGGCCCGCCTTGCTGGGCAGCTGGATGCTTCAGGACATAGCGTTACTGTACTTGATGTGGATTCGTACAGCTTCCGTAGGTTGCCGCCAGGCTACAAAGGCAAAACACTGGTGGGTAATGGCATTGACATGGAATCACTGAAAAAAGCTGGTATTGAATCAGGGGAAGTCTTTGTTGCTGTGACTCAGGGAGATAACCGGAATATTATGGCGGCACAAATTGCCAAGCACATTTTCAATGTACCAAAGGTGATTTGCCGTATTTACGACCCGTTACGTCAGGAGCTTTATCAGACTCTGGGGCTGGAGGCCATCAGCCCGACTACCATCTTCACTGATGTCCTGAAGAAGCGGGTGGAAAGCTGAGGGGCATACTATGTACATTATCATAATTGGCGGTGGCCGGGTTGGTTATTATCTCTCCAAGGCTTTGCTGAGTGAGGGCCATGAAATTCTGGTGATTGAAAAAACCCCCGGTATCTGTGAGGCAATCAATGATGAATTGGGCACCGTTTGTTTACGCGGTGATGGCTGTGAAGTATCGACACTGGCCGAAGCCGGCGTTGGCAGAGCCGATATGCTTGTTGCTGTAACCGCTGACGACGAAGACAACCTGGTTGCCTGCCAACTCGCCAAACACAAGTTTAAAGTACCACGCACCATCGCCCGTATCGGAAATCCAAAGAATGGGGAGCTTTTCAAGAAGCTAGGGATCGATGTTACTATCAGCAGCACCAATATTATTCTGGAACATATCACCGAGGAAGTGCCCACGCATTCCATGACGCACCTGATGGAAATTCGGGATAGAGGGCTGGAAATTGTTGAGGTAAGGATGTCGGCCAATTCCGCCAGTGTCGGGAAAGCAGTAAAAGACCTTTCTTTGCCATCAGGTAGCATGCTCTTTCTGATCGTCCGCAAGGCTCAAAAACCCATAGTCCCCACTCCCACCACCATCTTGATGGTGGGAGACCAGGTCATTGCCGTAACTGCGCCGGAGTCTGAGCAGGCACTACGCACCGCACTTAGAGGCGAGTAGATTGGTGCAGAGCTCCTGTCGTCATGATTATTAGTGACAAATGTCAGACCCATGCCAATAATCAATGCCAGGGGGTTCTTACAGCCGAAACCAGACCCAACCTACTCCGAGCAATCGCCGTTATAAATACACTTCTTCCTCAAAAGTACACTTCTTCGCCAAAATATGCTTTAATATATATTTGTTGTACTAATACGGAGGACTTTGTAACATGGCGACTTTGGAATTAAAAGTGACGAAACGTCACATCGAGGGCAAGAAAGTTAAAGGACTGCGCAATATGGGTGTGACTCCGGCGCATCTCTTCGGACCCAATGTGGAGTCTTTGGCAATACAGTGTGATACTTCCAGCCTGAGAAATATTCTAGCGGAAGCCGGACATACCCGTCTCGTCAATCTCAAGCTTGGTCATGAAAAGAATCCCAGAACCGTAATGGTTCGTGAGGTTCAGATTGATTCCTTCAGGGGCAATTTACTTCACGTTGATTTCTACCAGGTGCAGCTGACAGAGGACATCAAAGTCAATGTTCCCATCATACTGATTGGTGAATCAGCCGCCGCCAAGATGAAGGGTAATTCCCTGGTGCAGGAATTGAACGAACTTACAGTCCAGTGCTTACCTACTAACATCCCCAATACCATAGAGGTCGATGTCTCACCGCTGGTCACGCCCGACCAGTTAATCCGCGTCAAAGACATTCTTGCCATTAAAGATGTTACCATCGTCAATGACCCGGGCGTCGTCGTGGCGAGAATTGCGATTGAAGTTATTGAAGTGGTGGAACAACCGCCGGTGGCTGAAGAAGGGGCTGAGGCGGCCGCTGAAGAAGGTGCTCCTGTCGAAGGTGAAAGTAAGGAAGCCCCTGCTAAAGCTGAAAAGAAGGAGTCACCTCGAGTTTGATATTGGCTCTCAATGGCTCGTCGCTTGCCTGTTGCCTGCTAAGGCGCCGATTATAATCGTGCCCATTGAGAAGAGGAGAGTTTCAGATGCCAGCATATGCCTATCTAAAGAAAAAGTTTATCCCCTTGGGAGAAGCCAAGTTTGGTGTGATGACCAACTTTGCACATTACGGTACCGGTGTCTTTGAAGGTATTCGCGGTAATTGGAACAAAGAGCACAAACAGCTCTACCTCTTTCGTTTGAAAGAACACTACGAGCGCCTGATGAACGGTTGCCGTGTCCTGAGTATTGACCTGCCTTACACGTTGGATGAGCTGTGCCAATTGACTATCAAACTGGCGGCTAAGAGCCAGTTAAAAGAAGATGCCTACGTGCGCCCCGTCGCCTACAAGAGTTCTGAGGCACTGGGTGTCCGGCTCCACAATCTGGAGTCCGATTTTCTCAGTTTCATCTTCCCCTGGGGACCTTATTTTGATACTGATAGGGCGAGGTGCTGTGTCTCTTCGTGGCGTTTCCCCACTGAAATACCGCGGGCAAAATTAACCGGGCTCTATATCACTAATGCCCTTGCTAAGAGTGAGGCAGTCGGTAATGGTCTGGATGAAGCGATTATGCTCACTCCCGGTGGTTATGTTGCGGAGGGTAGCGGTGAGAATATCTTTTTGGTTGTTGACGGCAAGCTGGTGACGCCGCCCGCTTCAGATGGTATTCTCATCGGGATTACCCGTGACACCGTGATGAAACTGGCAAAAAATGAACTCGGTATTGAAACAGTCGAGAGACACGTCAACCGTATTGAGCTTTACAATGCTGAGGAATGCTTCCTGACGGGCACTGCCGCTCACATCACTCCTGTCGCTGAAATTGACCGCCGTAAGATTGACGGTGGCGAAATCGGCAAGGTAACCCGCAAACTGCAGAAGCTTTATAGCGATGTTATTTTGGGCAAGAACAAGAAGTATTCTGACTGGTGCACGCCAGTGTACAAAAAGTAAAGCATCGCGGGGGCTGAAATGATAGTCAATGAGTTTGTTACCGGGCTCATCGTCTTCATCATCGGCTACTTTCTCGGTTCTATCCCTACTGCTTATATCGCCACCCGTCTGAAGACCGGCGGAGACATCCGTAAGCTTGGTGGCGGGAATGTCGGTGGCCTGAACACCCTCAAAGAAGTCGGGGTTCTCCCCGCTGTTATCGTCACAATTGTCGATATTGGTAAAGGTGCCGCCGCCGTCGCTATCGCTCGCTGGGCATTAAATCTGACTCAACCCTACGTATTGACGGCGGCAATAGCCGCTGTCATTGGCCACAACTGGATGGTCTGGTTGAAATTCAGCGGCGGTAAGGGTATGGGTGCCAGCATCGGGGCGCTGGCAGTGCTCCTGCCAATCTACGGTTACTCGACAGAACTGGCGATTTTCACTGCGATTATTCTGATACCCCTGGTATTGACGCGAAACGTCGCGCTATCAATGGGAATTGGTTTGGTGGCACTGCCTTTCATTAGCTGGCTGGGTATGCACTCGGGAGTGTTCGTTATCTGGTCGATAGTTTTGGGACTAATCATTGCGGGTAAGTTTACACCGACCGCCCTGAGAGCACTTGCTAAGACCGCCGGCGTAAAGGACTTTATCAAGGGGCACTAGCAAATACAGAAGTAGAAACATGGGATTTGGCCCAAATTATTTCAGCCGGTCGGCCCTTTCTAGCCCTTGGCTGAGTTAAGTTTCTTTGTCAGGCGTGCCTTGCGGCGGGAAGCGTTATTGGGGTGAATGACACCCTTGACGGCCGCCTTATCAAGGGCGCTGGTGGCCGTCACTGCTGCTGTTTGTGCCTCGTCAAGTTTCCCGGCGGAGATGAGCTTCTCTGCCTGAGTGATTCTCGTTTTACAGAGAGTGCGGACGGATTTATTACGTTGTGTCCGCCGCGCGTCAGTTCTTAATTGTCTTTTGGATGATTCTATATTGGGCAATCTCTTCCTCCTGCGTCGCTCTATCTATTCAACCACCCCTCCGGGGGTATTCAGATTATAACTATGGCGGGGGCACGGTTTTAATGGATGCTTCTTCACCCGCCCGGGCAACATTTATCACTCCCCTTACACCCTCAATTCTTGCCAGGACACGGCTCAATTGTCCGAGGTTTCCTATATCCAGGGTAATGGAGAATAATGTCTTCTGGTCGGACTTATTGGACACATTCATATTGGCAATATTGACTTTCTCGGCAGCTACCACTGCAGTGATATCCCGTGCCAATCCCACTCTGTCCCAGGCATCAACCTCCACTGTGACCGGATAAATATGGTCGGTTTGCCCCCATTGTACGGGGAT
>JAPLHG010000042.1 GCA_026389745.1 Chloroflexota bacterium
TTAATGCTGAATACGCTGAAAGCCGCCAAACTTGCGGCAGGGCTTGCTTAACAGGGAGATTGATATGCAGTATAAGATAGAAAAGGTAAAAGCCCCGGGCAGAGACCATGTAGAACTGCTCAAGGAGACCTACGAAAAAGGAACTCCTCAGAGCGAAGAGATGGGAAGATGGCGGCAAAAACTGGCTAGTCGAAGTGAGAAGCTCAAATATTTACAGAATGGCGAGCGCTATTTCTACAGCCAAGATTGGTACGGCAGTGAAAAAAGAAAGAATCCAGCCTAAAGAAAGGGGAAATTGAATGGCAATTGAGATTCCAAAAACTCCATATTCCGGTAAAGTAAGGGAAATCAAACTTGGGAAGGAAGCCAAAACCATAACCGTAGGCGGCGAAAACTCCTTTCCCTTCTACGTTTTCGAAGGAGCAATGCCTCACAAACCCAGGATAGCTATGGAGGTTCTGGACAGTCCGCCGCAGGAATGGCCTCAGGCGGCAATCGAGCCTTTTGTTGACGTCATTAACGATCCTATTACCTGGGCAAAGAAATGTATTCATACCTATGGAGCGGAAATGATTGCTCTCCAATTGGTCAGCACTGACCCCAACGGAATGAACCGCGGTGCTGATGAAGCCGCCGCCGTAGTCAAGAAAGTGTCAGATGCCATTGACGTACCATTAATCGTCTGGGGCACGGCTAATCATGAAAAAGATACTCAGGTACTCACTAAGGTATGTGAGGTCTGTCAGAACAAACGACTCATTATCGGACCTGTGGAAGAAAAGAATTACAAAAAGATCGCCGCGGCGGCGATTGGCTACAAGCACACTGTAGTCGCCTCCAGCCCTATCGATATCAACCTCGCCAAGCAACTCAATATCCTGCTTGGTAATCTCGGCGTTGCCGATGATATGATTCTGATGGACCCAACTGTGAGCGGTATTGGCTACGGCATGGAATACTGCTATTCGGTAATGGAACGAATGAGAATGGCTGGCTTGACCCAACAGGATGAAAAGCTACAACTTCCCATCATCTGCAACTTGGCAAATGAAGTGTGGAAATCCAAGGAGGTCCACCTGCCTGATAATGAAAATAATATGGGGAACGCAAAAAATAGAGGCATATTGATGGAAGCTATGTCCGCAATGGCTCTGCTTCTGGCTGGCGGAGATGTCATTATTATGCGGCATCCTGAAGCAATAAAACTGATTAAAGAGATGGTGGCTGATTTAACAGCATCCTAACCTGAAACGAGAGGCGGGAAAAGTGGCAGACGAGAAAAAGTTCAAGAAAAGCATTGATGAAGCAACCCTGGAATTGATTGACAAATCAGTCAAAGACCAGGTCAGCACTATTTTTGATAGAGCAGATAGTATGAAACCATGTCCCATTGGCGCTGAAGGCAGTTGCTGTAGCAATTGCGCTATGGGACCGTGCAGGGTGCCACTGGCGAAGGGTAAAGTGGAAACTACGGAGGAGAAAAAGAAACGTAGGGGTCTCTGCGGAGCAACAGCGGAAACAATTGCCGCCCGTAACTTCATTCGCAAAATCGCTGCGGGCAGTGCCGCTCACAGCGACCATGGCCGGCGGGTAACCCAGCACTTTCTGGAAGCCGCCCGAGGACATGCTCATGGTTTTGAAATTAAAGACGAGCAGAAACTGCTTCAATTAGCTCTGGAGCTTGGCGTCAAAATCGGCGACCGTTCTAACAATGAAATCGCTGTCGAAATCGGCGAAATCCTGCTCAATGAATTCGGCAAGCAGGAAGGGGAACTTCTCTTCCTCAAAAGAGCACCCTTAAAGCGACAGGAAATCTGGCACAAACTCGGTGTTGCTCCGAGAGGCATTGACCGGGAAGTAGTTGAGGCGATGCACCGCACCCATATGGGCGTTGACCAAGATTATCAGAACCTACTTCTTCAGGGAGCCCGCGCCGCTCTGGCAGACGGCTGGGGCGGCAGTATGATTGCCACCGATTTACAGGATATTATGTTCGGCACACCTACCCCGGCACTCAGCACAATTAACCTCGGCGTCCTCAAAGAAGACGAGGTCAATATCATCATCCACGGGCATGAGCCGGCCCTGTCCGAAATGCTGACCGTCGCTGTACAGGACCCGGAAGTCAAAGCGTATGCGAAAGCTGCGGGGGCCGCCGGTATCACGCTGGCCGGCATCTGCTGCACCGCGAACGAGATACTCATGCGTCACGGCATCCCCGTGGCGTGCAGTGGAAGCGATGGTGGTTGATGTCCAATGCATTATGCAGGGGCTTGCCGCAGTCGCCAATTGCTATCACACCAAACTCATCACCACCGATGATAGGGCTAAGATTGAAGGTGCAACTCATATGGGATTTGATGAGGCGAATGCGATTGAATCCGCTAAGGCGATTGTTAGAGCCGCTATCGATAACTTCCCTAATCGCAAACCCGGCTTCTTTATTCCTAAACACAAGTCTGAACTGATTGCCGGCTTCAGCCACGAGACCATAAATTACCTGCTCGGTGGATTGTTCCGCGCATCATATCGTCCCTTGAATGACAACATCATCAATGGCAGAATCCGTGGTGTGGCTGGTGTCGTCGGCTGTAATAACGCCCGCGTTACCCATGATAATATCCATGTTACTCTGGTAAAAGAACTCATCAGGAACGATGTTCTGGTTCTGCTCACCGGTTGTGCCGCTATGGCGGTAGCCAAGACAGGCTTAATGGTACCGGAGGGTGCACAATATGCCGGTGAAGGTTTACGCTCGGTATGTGAAGCGGTAGGTATTCCACCAGTATTGCACATGGGTGCTTGTGTGGATAACTGCCGTATTTTGATTGCCGCCACCGCAATGGTCAAAGACGGCGGACTGGGTGATGACATCAGTGACCTGCCTGCCTGCGGTGCCGCTCCTGAGTGGATGAGCGAAAAAGCTGTCTCCATCGGTCAGTATTTTGTCAGTTCGGGTATTTACACGCTTTTCGGCGTTACCTGGCCCACGGTGGGTAGTAAAGAAGTAACCGACTTCCTCTTCAAGGATATAGAAAAGATGTACGGTGGTATGTGGGATTTCGAACCTGACCCCATTAAGATGGCACAGAAGATGATTGCCCATATCGATAAGAAACGCAGGGCTCTCAGAATCGATAAAGCCAGGGAAAGGGTTCTCTATGATATGGCGATGAGAAGGGAACTCACTTAAAGGACAGATCAGAACCAGGGAGGACTTTTCAGAGAAATGTCAAAGATTATTGCATCCGCCGCCATCAGGGGCGCTTACAAGATAGTTGAAAATGCCGAAACTAAGTGGAAAACGGCAATGGAGAAATGGGGCGCCAACGAACCCGTTGGCTTCCCCAATACTGCTTACTATCTACCCATTATCTATGGCATACTCGGTCACAAAGTAGAAAAACTGGGCGATATGGAATTCGTCCTGAAAAAGTGCCGCGCTTTGCTCCCACCGCCAGTACGAGAAACACACCCTCTCCCCTATTTAGCTCCTGCGTTGGACGCCGGTATGGCAACCTTCTTCGCTGAAGAAATCATCGAAACCATCCGCTACCGCGAAGGCCCTAATTTCTATGTTCTCGGTGAGGATGTAACACCGGATAATATCTGGCTGGGTGCCGCCGACGATGTCATTATGAGAAAGCGCGGTGTGGAGTTTGTGGATGGCACAGCGCCCGGATTTGCCGCTATACTGGGCGCCGCACCCACACCACAAATCGCCGCCAGTATCGCCCACGAGCTTCAGAAGAAGAATCTCTATGTATTTATGTCGGCGGAATACAATGGCAAACGCTTCGCAGAACAGCTGGTGGAGGCCGGCGTTCAGATTGGCTGGAGAGTGCGTCTGGTGCCCTTCGGTCCTGATGTCAGCGCCACCGTCTTTGCAATGGGCTTCGCGACCAGAGCGGCGATGTCTTTCGGTGGTATTGAACCGGGAGACTATCGCAGGATTTTGATTTACAATAAAGACCGCATCTTCGCCTTCGCTATGCCGCTGGGTTACGTTACCGATGAATGGTATGCTAATGCCGCTGGTGCTATCAACTGGGGCTTCCCCGTAATTGCCGATACCCCCATCCCCCAAATTCTTCCTACCGGCATCACCACCTATGAACACGTTGTTTCCAATATTCCACATGACCAGATTGTCGCCCGGTCAATTGAGGTGCGTGGTCTTAAAGTGACTGTTGCCGAGATACCCATCCCGGTTGCCTATGGCCCCGCCTTTGAAGGTGAAAGAGTCCGCGGCGATGATATTTACCTAGAGTGCGGCGGTGGTAGATCCCCTATGGTAGAGTGGGTTACCTCTAAGAGAATGGATGAGGTTGAGGATGGCAAAGTTGATGTCATCGGACTGGAAATCACCGATGTCCCCACAAAATCGACTCTACCGTTAGCAATAAATGTCGAGGTTGCCGGCCGACAATTTGAAGTCGACTACGAACCCATTCTGGAGAGGCAGGTTCATCATCTCATCAACTACGCTCAGGGTGTGATGCACATCGGGCAGAGAGATATTGCATGGTTACGCATTAGCAAACAAGCGGTTGAAAGGGGGTTCAGGCTGAAACACATCGGCACCATTCTCCATGCCAAACTGCATCAGGATTTCGGCAGAATCTTCGATAAACTTCAGGTGAAGATTTACACCGATGAGGATAAAGTAAAGCAAATTGCAGAAAAGGCAAGGGCTGCCTACGCCGAGCGTGATGCCAGAATCGAGGGTATGACTGACGAGACCACCGATATGTACTATTCCTGCACCCTCTGTCAGTCCTTTGCCCCCAGCCATGTCTGCGTCATCAGCCCGGAGAGAACCGGTCTCTGCGGTTCATACAATTGGATGGACTGCAAAGCTTCTTATGAAATCAACCCCACGGGACCTAACCAGCCCGTTCTCAAAGGTGAAACCATAGATAAGAAACTTGGGCAATGGAAAGGCGTCAATGAGTTCCTCTTTAAGGCTTCCCGCGGCAAGTTTGACCACTATAACTTCTATAGTATCGTTAATGACCCGATGACCACCTGCGGTTGTTGCGAGGCTATTGCCGCCGTACTGCCAATGTGTAATGGCATTATGACCGTGAACCGTGAATTTACAGGAATGACACCCTGCGGCATGAAATTCACCACTCTCGCAGGCACTATCGGCGGCGGAATTAGTACACCGGGCTTTGTCGGGCACGGTAAATACAATATCTGCCAGCGAAAATTCCTTATTGGTGATGGCGGTCTCTTAAGAATGGTCTGGATGCCCAAGATGCTCAAGGAAGAGATTGCCGATAGGCTCAAGGCAAGAGCCGTTGAAATGGGCGTCCCTAATTTGATAGATATGATTGCCGATGAGACAATCGGCACAACCGAGGATGAAATTCTACCATTCCTCACAGAGAAGGGACATCCTGCTCTGACGATGGACCCCATTATAGGCTAGGAAAGGAGAACAAAATATGGCGCTTACCGGAATACAGATTTTCAAACTTCTGCCCAAGACGAACTGTGGTAAGTGTGGCGTACCCACCTGCCTCGCCTTTGCCATGAATCTGGCGGCGGGCAAGGCTGAACTCAGTGCTTGTCCGTTTGTTACGGAGGAAGCAAGGGTACAACTGGCCGAAGCATCCGCTCCGCCTATCCGCCCGGTTACCATTGGCACAGGAGTTACGACGTTTAAGGTCGGCGGCGAAACAGTGATGTTTCGGCACGAGAAGAAGTTCGAGAATCCTACTGCCATCGCTATCCTCATCACAGATGCTATGTCCGATGCCGAGATAACGGACCGGGTAAATAAATTCAATAAGTACACCTACGAGAGAGTTGGACTCAAACTCCGCGCCAATGCCATCGCTATCAAAAGCGAATCAGGCGACCCAGCCAAATTCGAGATGCTGGTAGAAAAAATCGCTAAAGCAACCGACGGCGCTCTGATTCTGATAAGCAACCAACCAGATATTCTGGCGGCAGGATTGAAAGTCTGTGCCGACCGTAAACCACTACTCTATGCCGCTACTATGGCCAATGCTGAGGCAATCGCCAAACTTGCCAGGGAGAATTCCTGCCCAGTCGCCGCTAAGGGTGCCAGCATTGAGGAAGTGGCTGAACTCACCAGTATCTTAAATAAAGCCGGCATCAGCGATATTGTTATTGACTCCGGTGCAAGAACCGTGAGGCAGGCGTTCCAGGACCAGATTATCATCAGAGGGTCAGCTTTACAGAAGAAATTCAAACCACTCGGCTTCCCGACAATTACTTTCCCTTGTGAGATGGCCGGCAACCCGATGAAGGAAGCCTTGATTGCCTCGATGTTTGTCGCCAAGTACGCCGGCATTATCGTTCTGTCTGATTTGCAGGGTGAAGTTCTGTTCCCGTTGGTTGTAGAAAGACTGAATATCTTCACCGACCCGCAGAGACCGCTGGCAACCACCTCCGGTATTTACGAAATCAATAACCCCAATGAAAAATCGCCAGTGCTCATCACCACCAACTTCTCCCTCACCTACTTTATTGTTTCCGGCGAAATTGAAAGTAGTAAAGTACCCAGCTATCTGCTGGTGATGGATACCGAAGGACTTTCGGTAATGACCGCCTGGGCGGCTGGTAAATTTGTTGCCGACCTGATGGCAACCTTCGTCAAGAAATCGGGTATTGAAGGTAAAATCAAGCACCGCAAGCTCATTATCCCCGGCTATTCCGCCACCGAAAGCGGCGGGTTGGAAGAGGGACTGAACGGTTGGGAAATTATGGTCGGGCCCAGAGAAGGCTCTCACATCCCGGCTTACCTTAGAAATCTGAGGGATTAGGAAAGGAAAGAGGGAAAATGATTCTGATTGGCGAAAACCTGAATATTATTTCCAACACTATTGGCCCGGCGCTTAAAGAGTACAATGCTAAGCCCATACAGGAACTGGCAGTTGCCGAGACCAAGGCTGGTATGGACTATCTGGACATAAACATCGGTCCTGCCCGTAAAGACGGCGACAAATTGATGGATTGGGTGGTCAAAACAGTACAGGCAGTCACCGACAAACCCCTTTCGCTGGACACTACCAATCCAATTGCCATGGAAGCCGGACTGAAGGTGCATAAAGGCAAGGCACTTATCAACTCCATTTCGCTGGCTCGGATGGGAGAGGAACTACCATTTGTCATTAAATACAACTGTGACTTCATCGGTCTGCTGTGGGGCAGAGAAGGTTTGCCCCGTGATGCCAATGAAAGAGGCGCAATTGCCGCCGAGTTGCTCTACACCGCTAACGCTAAGGGCATCCCCAATGAAAAGATATGGCTTGACCCTATTGTTACCCCGGCAGTGAATATTGAATCCAATCAGGTCAGACAGTGTCTGGAATTTATGAGTATGCTGCAGGACATCGCTCCGGGAACCGGGTCAGTCGTAGGTTTATCCAATGTATCTAATGGGGCGCCGACTCACCTCAGGCCTTACCTCAACCGCACCTATTTAATAATGCTGATGAAGTACAACATCCATTCCGCGATTGTTGATGCCTTCGACCGTGAACTGATTGACATTGCTCGCGGTAAAAAAACACAATTAGTCAAGCTGGTTCAAAATGTAATGGCAGGGAAAAAAATTGACCCAGTCTCCATCAGCATCGAAGAGGCAAAATACGTGAAAACTGCCAGGGTTTTACTTGGGGAAACACTGTACTCCCACTCCTGGCTGGAAATGTAAATTCTGAGTCGAGCCTATCCAAAGAGACTGTAACTTAGTACGACAGCCACAGTTTTTTAAAGAAAATCATGCCCTCCAGCGTAAGGAAACCAGTAGGGTAGGAAGGGAATAGATTATCGGGTCAAGTCTTCAGGCTGAATCAGGCTGAAGTCCGATAATAACAAAAAGAGTGTGTCATTGCAAGCGGAGCGAAGCAATCTCACACATAA
>JAPLHG010000085.1 GCA_026389745.1 Chloroflexota bacterium
TCTTGGTCGTAAGGACCCTTTAGACAGATTAAGGGGCCGGGAGTCAGATAGCCACATTGTGTCCTTAATAGGGGACGAAGAAAAGATTGACTATTTTACTAATAGAAAGAGGAAGACTTGACGCCTTTCAGAAAAGAACTGACAATTTATCTTCACGTTCACCTTTAGGTAACATCGGCATTGTATATGTGACCAGTACCTCATCCCCAGTTACTTTCACCTCTTTTACAAAGCTTCTGACGAATGATTTTCTCTGCAAGTGCGGCCAGGATCATTTCACATTCGTACGCAAATAGGTTATTACTGATAAAAATATCACCGATGTCCTCCAGTATTTCATCGACTATCTTCTGAATTGACTCGGCGATTATATCGTCCTCCGGTACTTCAAGATTTAAAGACTCAACTTTATTAACATACTGACAAAAGCGCGACTCGTATGGGTCTTTACCTTGAGCCAGTTTATCGATCTGTTCCGTTAACTGAATGATAATCAGACTGGCTTCGTATAGGGTACATCCCTCTCTACAAAATACTCCGATGATTCCCCTTTGGATTTCTTGCAACTCGTCTATCCTTGATATTGCTTTCCTCCTTTGCCCATGTATCATATTAGTTATTTATTTTAGATTTGGCGGGAAATCATAGGAAAAGTTATCACTTTGGTAGTCAACGCATTCAGCAACTTTTCCACAATTTTCGCATTTCCGAGATTAATCTTGACCATTTTGAACTCATCTTGCCCGAGCGGGCAGCGTCGGTTAAATAATCAGGATCATTATCATTGTGTTCGTCATCAATTTCATCGGGATGTTTGTCTTCCATTTCCACATTATCAAGGTTTTCGTAGTATACAGAATTGACAAATTCTTTCATAATGTCTTCATCAGATTTGCCTAGTGCAGCATATTCCTCGGCACGATAAGCATTGGTAAAAGAATCATCAAGACCTAAACTGATGGCTTTGTCGAAGTCCGCTAAGGCTTCCGCATGTTTTTCCAGGGAAGAATATGCCAGGCCACGATTGGAATAGAACAGGGCCTCATCAGGTTTTAACTCGATTGCCTTATTGATGTCCAAAATTGCCTTCTCAAACATGTTTTGTCTGTAATAGGATAATCCGCGATTACAGTAAGCACCGGCACAATCGGGATCAATCAAAATTGCAGTGTTGAAGTCATAAATGGCCCTATCATACTGCTCCTTGTGTCCGTAGGCTATTCCACGCTTGTCATAAATCAAGGGATGGTTCGGGTCAAGCTCAATGGCTCTACTCAGTGCATTAATTGCCGTGTCATAGTCTTCATTCTCAATGAAAAAACGCCCCATTTCAAAATAAATATCTATCTTATCCATCGCCTATCCCTCCCAAATCCGCATGCATTATTCTAATTGTATTAGTTATTTCCCACTTTTAAGGCGCCCAGATATACCGGCAAGTTTTTTGTCATAAATTATTTAGTCTCAGAACATGAAATAAATAACTATTACAATATAGATGCAAAATGAAAAAGGGAATTTACTGCGGAGGTAAAAATGTCTGACGAAGAAAGAAATGAAATTAACGAATTGCCTGCTCGATCAAAAGAAAAAGTTAAATATCATTTTGAACGAGGCTGTGTATATCTGGAAAAAGAGCTTTTTGAGAATGCAATACAGGAATTATCCCAAGCTATCACTCTGGACCCGGATAATGCCAATTATTATTGTAGGCGTGGTATATCATTTGGCAAGCTTGATGATTATGATAACGCAGTATCGGATTTTACAATGGCTATAAGATTGGATGATGAGTGTTTTGATGCTTTCAACAATCGTGGAGTTGAGTATTATCATCAAGGTTATTTTGATGACGCGATTCACGACTATTGTCTGGCAATTACGTTTAATCCGACAGAAACAATGTTTTATTTTAATCGGGGGCAAGCATACTATCAGCAGAAAAAATATGCTGAAGCATTGGCAGACTTGAGTATAGTGATTAAAGCGGATCCAAAAGATATAGAGGCTTATAAATTACGGGGGAAAATTTACGCTGATTTGGAATGTATCCCAAAAGCTCTGAGAGATTTTGATAGAGCTCTAGCTTTAAATCCATGCGATATTCACGCTTATGCTAGTAGGGCTTTGGCGGTTAACCTTTGCAAACCACAGTAAGGAATTCGATCAGGTCGGCCTGATCAGTCGGCCAGCTCCTGCAAATTTTTCAGAATTTCAATCATGCCGCCGGTGTCCTGTCCGCAGTATGTCAGGAGATCAGTGCGTATCTTCCGGCGCTCTTCATCAGGGATATTGCCGAAGGCAGCCTCCATGAATTTTAGACTGGCTGTATTACCTTCTGCTATCTCCAGGCCGTTGTAACTCAAGTCCGTCAGCGCGGGTAATACCTTTTTAAGTGAGGCACGTCCTTTTGTTCCCAGTAGTGCACTCACATTTTCGGTACCCATGAATAAGTTTGTCACAATGATTGAGAATATGGAAGAGAGTTTTCTCATCACGGATTCCTGGAGGAAAGTACAGAAAAGGTTAGGTTTAACTAGGTACTGAACAACAGTCCAGTTTGTTGCACCGGCGAAGGTAACGATCACTCATCTTGTTGGATCACAACATGATGGATTGTGCAGTGGGCGTTACCATATGACTCTTACAGAATTTTCAGACTTCAGACGGAATAGTCGCACGACGAAAGAAGCTGGCAGAATTCAACAATTGCACGTTGTTGTGTGTATATGATTTTCTCTGGGTTTGTAACCCCTTCAGGACTTTATTTTATCAGCCGATTATGGTAAATTGATTTACGGATAGGAGTGTAGCTCAGTTTGGTAGAGCAGTGGTCTCCAAAACCACCGGTCGCGGGTTCGAATCCTGCCACTCCTGCCAGTTTTTAGCAGGCATTATTTGGGTAAATGCATGCCGAAGTGGTGGAAGCTGGTAGACACGCCATCTTGAGGGGGTGGTGGGCGCAAGCCTGTGAGAGTTCAAATCTCTCCTTCGGCACCAGAATAATTTAATAGTGCGGGCGGAAGTAGTTCAGTGGTAGAATGCCTCCTTGCCAAGGAGGAGGTCGCGAGTTCGAATCTCGTCTTCCGCTCCATCGGCCGAAGTGGCGGAATAGGCAGACGCGACAGTCTCAAAAACTGTTGAAGGGCGACCTTCGTGTCGGTTCGACCCCGACCTTCGGCACCATTTGGAGGAAGATATATATTGCCGCGTTGTGTAGGGGTAGCACAAGGGACTTTGGATCCTTTAGCCCAGGTTCGAATCCTGGCGCGGCAGCCAAGGCTAACCCCCAGAAACTCCTTGAAAGACGAGTTATCGGTGGTTTAATTTTTCCCCGTAATAACCTTCAGCCGCCGCTCCGAAGAGTAGTAAGAGATTCCCTGCAAAGTAAAACCAGTGCGCCGGACCGGGTGGTATATCCTTGGTAAAGCTATAGGGAAGAACCCGCCAGATAACCAGCGCCACACTAAAGATTAACATGGCGAAAGCAATACCGATTTTCTTTTTGAAGAGCGGTACTTTTGCGCCTTTGTAGCGACTTTCCCATGTTAACTAGCCGCTCAATGTGGTTGGTATCATAATGAATACCCCTGCTATGGGGGTGATATTGGCAGCAAGTTCGAAATTGGTTGATGACCAGAAGAGATGCAATACCCGAAACCCGAGGGTAACCGCAAAGAGAGACAAAGGGAAATGTGTGAACAGCACGTGTCAATGCATCTTGTATTTCGGTGTGGGATGCTCTGTCGATATCGTGGTGCTCATAAACACCTATTTTTATAACGACTCTATTGCAGCACTGCTGGGACTTGAGGTGAAGCGATTTTTTGATTGTGGTTTTGGCAATTGATTGGTATAATAAAAAATTGCTGGGTCGGTACCCCGGAGCAAATCTCGGTATTCCCCGATAGCTCAACGGTAGAGCGGGCGGCTGTTAACCGCTAGGTTCTAGGTTCGAATCCTAGTCGGGGAGCCATCTTGTACAATAGGTAAAACTCCCACCTTTTCGATGGAGATATTGTCCGGAGGCATCGGCAAGGCAGTATTCTCCCTTCTTCAGCTCTGATGGGAAAGAGGGGCGATGCTCCTCTTTTGTGTTTAATAAATATTTGGGTATGCCTATTCTGCTGAACACTACTTAATAAACCCCTTGGCTTTGAGAAGTTCAGCGGTCAGGATTGAACCACCTGCCGCACCTCTAACTGTATTGTGATGCAAGCCAATAAAGCGGTAGTCAAACACATTGCATTCCCTCAATCTGCCTACGGTAATTGCCTGCCCATTTCCTGCGTCTCTGTCCTTTTGGGGCTGAGGTCGGTCGATTTCATCACGGTATATCATCGCTGGAATCGGAGCTGATGGCAGTTTCAGTTCCTGAGGTAATGCCGCGAAATTACGCCAGATATTTATGATTTCGCCCATTTCTGGCTTTTTGCCCACAAAATGGATACTGCAACAGGCGGTATGCCCATCTATTACAGGGACGCGGTTACAGTGTGCAGAAATCTTAATGCTCTCGTCGGGCACGATTTTGTCATTCTGGATTTTGCCAAAAATCTTCCGCGGTTCTATTTCTGATTTCTCCTCTTCTCCGGAAATATAAGGGATGATATTGTCCACCAAGTCAATGGCGGTTGGTCCCGGATAGCCGGCGCCTGACAATGCTTGCAGGGTGGTGACAATCATTTTATCGATTGTATAGCCTGCCTTCATTAGCGCATAGAGCGGTATCATGTAGCTCTGGATACTGCAATTCGGTTTGGCAACCAGAAACCCCTTGCCCCAGCCATGTTTCTTCTGTTGTAAAGGAATGATATCGAGGTGGTCGGCATTGATTTCCGGAATCATTACCGGGACATCTTCCGTATTACGATGCGCACTATTGTTCGAGACTACGGCAAAGCCCTGTCGGGCATACTCTGCTTCCACAGCAAGGATTGACTGTTTATCCATTTCTACGGCGGAAAATATCAGATTGCACTTGCCGATGGCTTTCTCAACAAGGCTGGCATCTTCAACGATCATGTCCTCGAACTTCTCAGGGATGTCGCCTTTCATATGCCAGCGTCCTGCCACTGCCTCTCTGTATTTTTTACCTGCGGAATTTGGAGACGCGGCGAGATAAGCTACCTCAAACCATGGGTGGTCGCTGAGGAGTCTTAAATAATTTTGCCCGACTATACCGGTGGCGCCGATGACGCCTACTTTTAGTTTTTTGTCCATCTATCACCCTCTCGAGTGGTCGAGTTCCAGTTTCTGTGTGTAGAAATTATAACACTTTCGAGTTCAAAATCGCCAGTTTTTGACAATATTTATCAGTGGGATTACAATATGGGATCCATGGTTAAGAGCTATGGTCTCATCTTTATCTTTGGGGGTGTTATTGGATTTTCCGAATATAGTGGGGTAGTTCCGACAATCGGCTATATCTAATAATGCAGTTGAAAAACTGGCGATTTTGAGGGGGATTGGATGACATATATTTACTCATTGCACGATGGGTGCGAAGATAAAAATGAACTAGGAAACAAGGGCGGTAATCTTGTTACCATGGCGGCAAAGATAGGGCTCCCGGTGCCCTCAGCTTTCGTTCTTTCTATTAGTGATGCCTATAGGCAGTACAAAAGGACCGGCAAACTGGACGAGGCGGAAATTGATAAAGCCATGGCATCTCTCGAAAAGGAGATGAAAAGGGAATTAGGCAAGGGGCTCGAGGTCTCGGTACGGTCTTCTGGCCCGGTATCTATGCCTGGTATGATGGATACCATTCTCAACATCGGTGATATGAATAAAGTCAAAGCCTCCATCCAACAGGTCTTTGAATCGTGGGATAGCAAACGCGCTATTGAATATCGTCGTTTGAACAGCATTCCTTCTGACCTCGGTACTGCTGCCATCGTACAGGCGATGGTTTATGGTAATAGAGATGCTGATTCCGGTACAGGCGTTGTGTTCACTCGCAATCCGAGTACCGGCGAAAGAGGTCTCTTCGGTGAATATCTTAGCGAGGCACAGGGCGAAGACGTCGTCTCCGGTGCCAGGACACCTGTCCCGGTAGCCAGTCTGAAGACAAAAATGCCCAAAGTATACGCAGAACTGGATAAGATAACCAAACAACTTGAGTCGTATTATCATGACATGCAAGATGTTGAATTCACTGTCGAGTCCGGTAAACTTTATATCCTCCAGACAAGGTCCGGGAAGAGAGGTGGTTATGCCGCAGTCAAGATTGCAGTCGATATGGTAGCTGAAGGACTGATTACTCGCGAAGAAGCCGTATTACGTGTGACTGTTGAAGCCCTGCGGTCATTGCTACATAAGAGAATAAAATCACCTGAGTCCTACAAACCGTTGACCCAGGGGCTTAATGCTGCACCCGGTGCCGCTGGCGGTAAGGTTGTTTTTGAACCTGCTGAAGCAGCGGCATTGGCAAAGCAGGGCGTTGCTACAATTCTAGTTCGTCCCGAGACCAGCCCTGATGATATTCACGGCATTGCTGCGGCAGTTGGCGTGTTGACCCAGAAAGGTGGGCTGACTTCCCATGCCGCTATTGTGACACGTGCTATGGGCAAGGCTTGCGTTTGTGGCGCTGAGACGATTAGTGTAGATATGAAAGCAGAACATTTTGTCGTTGGTGAAAAAGTCGTTAAGAAAGGTGACGAGATTACGATTGATGGCAGTACGGGGAATGTGTACCTAGGTCTGTTGCCATTGGAAGAAGTGTCCGTTGTTCCCGAGTTGGCTGAACTTATAAGCTGGTGTAATGGTTTTAAGCGTCTTGGTGTACGTACTAACGCTGATACTCCTGAGATGATTGCCCAAGCCGTACAGTTTGGCGCCGAGGGTGTCGGCTTATGTCGGACTGAGCGCATGTTCAACGAGCCTGACCGTCTCAATGTTATCAGGTCATTTATACTCGCTGATACGGATGAGGAGAGGCAGGCGGCCATCAAGAAACTGCTTCCCTTGCAGAAAAAAGACTTTACCGCCATATTTAAGAAGTTGAATGGTTTACCCATTATTATCCGTTTGCTGGACATGCCGCTACATGAATTTCTGCCTGCCGAGAAGGATACTACCGACCCCAAGGTCAAGAAGAGGATTGCAGAACTTAGGGAAGTTAACCCGATGTTGGGGCATAGAGGCATCAGACTTGCGGTAACTCATCCGGAGCTGTACAAGATGCAAATTGAGGCAATTGAGCAAGCGATGACTGCAGTGCCTGCCAACGTTTCCATAATGTTCCCGCAGGTGATGGCAGTTGAAGAGGTCAATCTGGTAAAAACATTCTTTAAGGACACTGACATCAAAATAGGTGTCATGGTGGAGACTGTACGTGCCGCTATGACGGCTGACCAACTGGCTGAGGCAGTTGCCTTCTTCTCCTTCGGTACCAATGACCTGACACAAGCTACTCTATCTTTCAGTCGTGAAGACGCTGAAGAGAAATTCCTGGCGCCTTATCTGGAAAAGGGGCTCCTGAAGAACGACCCGTTTGAAGTGCTTGATATTCAGGGTGTGGGTAAAGTGATGGAGGCCGCTGTTTTCTGGGGACGGCGAGCTAAAAAGGATTTGGAAATTGGCGTTTGTGGTGAGCAGGGCGGCGAGCCGAAATCGATTCGCTTCCTCCATGCAATCGGTGTCGATTATGTTAGCTGTAGCCCGTTCCGTATCCCCATTGCCAAGTTAGCGGCGGCGCAGGCGGCACTTAAGGAGAAAATGAGTGTCAAAGCCGAGGACGCTGTCGCCAAATCAGTGAGCTTAATGTAGGAATTTATCCGGTAAGTAAATCTCCAGTCCTGACTTCTTCGTCGGGGCTGGAGATTTTTATTTTGGGGGGCTAAATTTGTCCTCTCTCCTCTATTTCTGCTATTGTTAAATTGTAGGGTTGTTCTAATTACAGGAGGCATCGATGAAAGAGAAGGTTGAAGCCGCATTGAATCAAATCAGACCGGCATTGCAGGCAGATGGCGGCGATGTTGTACTGGTTGATGTTAAAGATGGTATTGTCACCGTGAAACTGACCGGTCATTGTGCCGGTTGTCCGATGTCAACGATGACCCTCAAAAACGGCATCGAGCGTATTCTCAAGAGTCAGGTCCCCGGCGTCAAAGAAGTCGTCCCCGTCTAGTCGCAACAGTAATGGACACTCTCGTCCTTGGTGTTGGTAATCCTATCCTCACTGATGATGCTGTCGGCTTCAGGATTGCTCATCTGTTAAAAGAGGCGAAGTCTGAACTAACTGTCATTGAGACGGCGGAAGCAGGGCTGACTCTTCTGGAACTGGTGACTGGCTACGATAGGGTTATTATCATCGATTCCATCAAAACCGGACGTAGCAAACCCGCCAGTCTTTATGAACTAACCCTTGAACAAATAGACCCTTCCTGGAATTTCTGCTCTACTCATGGCATAGATATTAGGATGGTTTTTGAGTTGGGACACAAGCTCGGCTACAAATTACCTGCTCAACTCAGTATCTACGGTATTGAAGTCAAAGATGACAAAAACTTCGGGGAAAAGTGTACCGAGGAAGTAGAAAACAGTATCCCCGAGATTGTCGACGAAATCATCACACGCGAAAAGCTATAACTCCGCATTAAATTCCCATCATTCTGGCGAAAGCCAGAATCCAGAAGAAAATTATTATGGATTCCGTATCAAGGACGCGATGACATTGGAGTATTGCTAAATAGTCCTATCTACTGCCAATTGGCTTAGGATTCATAACGTAGGGTATAATCAATTCGGGAGATATAATGAGTGGGGTACAGTCCCGAGCAAACCAAAGAGCCATCATCAGTGTCCGTGGCGTGGTGCAGGGAGTCGGTTTCCGTCCGTTTGTCTATCGTCTGGCGACACAATATAATCTGTGTGGCTGGGTGCGTAATACCTCAGGCAACGTAGAAATTGAGGTTGAAGGCAATGAGGCAGAAGTCGGCCGTTTCCTGAGTGAACTAACTCTCCAATCTCCCCCGATTACGCGGATTGAAAATATCCAGACATCCTTTTCTCATCCTGCTGGTTACATCGATTTCCGGATTAAAGAAAGCCTTTCTCAGAAAGACAAATACCAGCTAGTTTCACCGGATATTGCCACCTGTAAGGGTTGTCGCAATGAGATTTTCAATCCCGACGACCGACGTTTTCATTATCCCTTCACCAACTGTACCAACTGTGGACCCAGGTTCACCATCATTAAAGATATTCCTTACGACCGACCAAAGACCACGATGCGCGAATTCAAAATGTGTCCCCGATGTGAACAGGAATATCACGACCCTCTAAACAGACGTTTTCATGCTCAACCCAATGCCTGTCCTGAATGTGGACCCCAATTGAAACTGGTTGATGCTGACGGTAAGCAAATTAAGTGTGCCGATGTCATTAAGAAAGCCAGCCAACTACTGAAGCAGGGGGAAATACTGGCAATCAGGGGGCTGGGTGGCTTTCAACTTGCCTGCGATGCCACAAATCAGACAGCCATCAACCTGCTGAGGTATAGAAAAAAGCGACTCGCCAAGCCATTCGCTGTGATGGTGGCAACAATAGATGGTGTTAGAAAGCACTGTCGGGTTTCTACTGAAGAGGCACGATTGCTGGAGTCGCCGGAAAGTCCAATTGTTCTTCTGCGGTGGGATAACAAGACCTCAAATATTACCCCTTCAGTAGCACCGGATTTAAATTACATGGGGATGATGTTGCCCTACACGCCCCTGCATCATCTTTTGTTGCAAGAAGTTGCATTACCATTGATAATGACC
Source organism: Chloroflexota bacterium (assembly GCA_026389745.1). Classification (GTDB taxonomy): domain Bacteria; phylum Chloroflexota; class Dehalococcoidia; order Dehalococcoidales; family Fen-1064; genus Fen-1064. The sequence continues at coordinate 9,765 of JAPLHG010000085.1, forward strand.
AGCGGCAATCTCAGCGAAGAGCCTATTGCCAAGGATAATGATGAGGCGCTTGTCAGGCTGAAAGGCATCGCTGACTATTTTCTATTACACAATCGTGGCATTTATGCCCGCTACGATGATAGTGTCTATATGGTTGAAGAAGACAAGCCGGTCGCTCTCAGACGCGCCCGCGGCTATGCTCCGTATCCTATCCCTCTGCCTTTCAAATCTAAGCAAATCTTTGCCTGCGGAGCGGAATTGAAAAACACCTTCTGTATCACGCGAGATGAGCATGCTTTTGTCAGCCAGCACATCGGAGATATGGAAAATGAAGAGACACTGGAGCATTTTGAGAATACCATCGAGCTTTACAAACGACTTTTCCGCATCAAACCGGAGATCATTGCCTGCGATATGCACCCGGAGTATCTGTCCAGCAAATATGCTCGCCGACTTAGCGCAGAACAAAGGCTGAAGCTTGTACCGGTACAGCATCATCATGCGCATATTGTCAGTTGTATGGTAGAAAACAATGTGGATACGCCTGTCATCGGTATTGCCTTTGACGGTGTCGGTTATGGCACTGATGGCGCTATCTGGGGAGGCGAGTTCTTAATAGCTGACTGGGCTGGTTTTCAAAGACTGGGGCACTTTGAGTATGTGCCGATGCCGGGCGGCGCTGCCGCTATCAGAAAGCCATATCGTATGGCACTGGGTTATCTTTACTCACTGCTCGGTGAAGATTTTTCGTTGGATGGTTTGCCTCTAGCTAAACTCAAAACTGCCGAGACTGATATAATAAGACAACAGGTGCAAAAACGGGTCAATTGTCCCTTGACTTCCAGTGTGGGGCGACTCTTTGATGCGGTTGCTTCTTTGGCAGGTTTGAATTATGAAATCGATTACGAAGCTCAGGCGGCAATTGCATTGGAAATGCAGGCACCTGATAAAATAAGAAAAAACAAAGTGGGCACTTATCCATTCTCATTTACAGAAGAGTCGGAAGTTACAGTCGTGAAACTGGGAGAGTTATTCTCATCTGTAGTTTGGGATATTAAAAATTGTGTTGCTGTGTCTGTAATATCGCTAAAACTTCATCAGGCCGTGGCGAGAATCGCTGTTGATATGTGTAAAAGAATTTCTGATAAGACAGACATAAAACAGGTAACTTTAAGTGGCGGTGTTTTTCAGAATCGGTTGCTCTTGAAGCTAATAACAATGGGATTACGGCAGGAAGGTTTTGAGGTGCTCACACACCATCTTGTACCCTGTAA
>JAPLHG010000075.1 GCA_026389745.1 Chloroflexota bacterium
CTGCTGGCAAGCGTGAAACTCTCTACAACAGCTGGAAACGCGCCGTTGAACGTTCCCGAGGCTGGATAACAAACTAGGGGAAAGGGAAATATATGAAGAGGAATTTCACAGATATAACGGGGAAAACATTTGATTTGATTGTGGTCGGCGGTGGTATTATCGGGGCGGGTGTGGCGCGGGATGCTTCTCTCCGTGGGTTGAGAACACTGCTTTTGGAAAAAGAGGACTTTGCTTGCGGTACCACATCACGCTCCACACGACTGATTCACGGTGGATTTCGCTATTTACAGCATTTTGAATTCGGATTGGTACGCCAGGATATGCGGGAGCGGGAGATTCTACTGAAAATAGCGCCTCACCTGGTGCATCCGCTTCCTTTCTTAATACCCCTAGTTAAACCCACCGACCTAATTGTGATGGCAATGGGTACACTTCTATATGACATCCTTTCTTTCGACAAAAGTCTGCCTGGCTGCAAATATTACTCACGGAATGAGACATTAAGGATGGAGCCGACTCTGGAATTGGAAGGGTTGAGAGGCTCTTACCGCTACTATGATTGTCAGGTGCCTTTTGCGGAGAGACTCTGCGTGGAAACCGCGATTTCGGCGGCTGAAAATGACGCCACAGTGCTCAATCATGCCAAGGTTACAGGGATTTTGAAGGATGGCAATACAGTACAAGGAGTGAAAGTACAGGATATCCTTTCAGAAAGAGAATATCAGGTAGCATCTCGCATGGTAGTCAATGCCGCCGGACATTGGATGGACTCCGTGTGTGGTATGATGTATGGCCAACCAAAAAGCATGGTCAGGAGAACAAAAGGTATCCACCTACTCACAACTAAAGTCGCTAACAATGCCCTGGTACTCTTTGCGAAAAGCGATGGCCGGCTCTGGTTTGTCATACCCTGGGAGGGCTATTCTCTCATCGGAACGACTGATACTGATTATAAAAAAGACCTGGAAGCCGTTACGTGCTCTGCCCTATACGGGAGACGAGCGGCCTTCCGATGTCTCCCGTGCGTATAAACTTATTGACCACCAACGAATTGATGGTATCAAGGGATTCATCTCGGTACTGGGTGGTAAAATAACCAGCTACCGTGGCATTGCCGAAGAGATTGTGGATGTCGTATGCAAGAGACTCGATGCAGAAGCACCCTGTAAGACAGCCAAAATTCCTTTGCCGGGAGTGCCGATTGTCACAAAAGGGCAGGTAGAAAAATCCGCTCAAGAAAGTGGTCTCTCAGTAGAGACAGTAGCATATCTCGCCGCTCTTTACGGTTCGCGCTTCTCTCAGGTTCTGGAACTGGCAAGAAAAGATGCTCGGGGAAAACAACCTCTCTGTCCGCATTCCAAAGACATCGTGGCTCAAATATGGCATGCCGTAAACGAGGAAAGCGCCATTACTGTCAGCGACTTTATGCTCCGCCGCAGTGCCATCGGTCTGATGCAGTGTCAGGGATTGGATGCGGTTGAGCCAGTGGCGAAGGAGATGAGCCGTCTTCTGGGATGGGATCCCGCAGAACAAAAACGTCAGGCCGACGAATATCTTAATACCGCGGCGTTAGGCCAACGTTACAAGACGGAAACTAATGCTTTAATAAAGTAATCACAGCCTTTGGAGACGATTTATGCCGGAATTATTAAAACCCCCCTACATTCAAAAACTAGAAGAGCGTGGCAAATTGCAAATCTGGCTCGTGGATGGCAGTTACATCCGCAGTCATACCGATGAAGAGTTCACCAACTTCGGACAGCATTACCGCTATCATTATATTCCGGACAACGAGTTCTGGATTGACCGTGAAGCGGAACATGATGAGCATCAGTTCTTCCTTGAACACCTGCTGATAGAGCACCGATTAATGGCGAGTGGCGTACCTTACGAGAAGGCTTTACCTGAAGCTGACCGCGTAGAAAGAAGGGAGCGCCGGCGCGCCGGCGATGTTACTCGTATGACTCGTCACGGACAAAAACTGCCGGACGGGAAGGATGTTCACGAACGTCTCTGGAAAAAACTGGATAATGGGCTCAGTGTCTGGATTGTTAACGGCAGAATGGTACGCAGTGTCTTTGATATTGATTTTACGGAAGGCGGACACGATTACGTCTATGAATTCGTACCTGAGAATGAAGTCTGGATTGATGATGCTATTGTAGAAGCAGAGCGCGGCTATGTGCTATTGCATGAACTCCACGAGCGAAATCGGATGGCAAGCGGTTGGTCTTACAACAAAGCTCACGCTGAATCGAGTCGGCTGGAATACCACTGCCGTCACCACCCCGACGAACTCCACGATGCGCTTGCGACAGAAGGCTGGGCTTAAGTTCTCAATTTCCATATCTACCAGTCGATTTGAATCTATCTCGTTATTCTTCTATAATATCTCAAATGCCAGATGTTATTGAGGGCAGAAATCCTGTACTGGAATTGCTGAAAGCCGGACGTCCAGTCAACAAAATCTTACTTGCCGATAGTGTTCAGCGGCACAGCACCATCGCTGAAATTTTGAATCTTGCTAAAGTCAGAGGGATTCCGTTTGAGTTTGTGGATGAGGGTGTTCTCCGACGTCAGAGCTTGACCGGCGCCAGTCAAGGGATTATTGCTTTTACCTCCGCTAAGGAATATGTCAGTCTTGATGACCTGTTGACTATTTCAGAGAGTAAACATGAACTACCGTTGTACTGTATTCTGGATGGAATTGAAGACCCTCAGAATCTCGGGGCAATTCTGAGAACAGCTGACGCCGCCGGCTTTCACGGCGTCGTTATTCGGTCGAGAAGAGCGGTAGGACTTAC
>JAPLHG010000091.1:0-482 GCA_026389745.1 Chloroflexota bacterium
GGCGAATCGGCAAAGCTAAGGCACTGCTAGGAAGCGTCCTTAACGTCAAGCCGGTAGTAACACTGCGGGAAGGAGAAATTGTTCCTGTAGGTAACGCCCGTACCCGCGCCAAAGCGATTGAAAAGCTATTTGAATTTGTTAAAAACGCGCAGAATGTTCTAGAGGTAGCGGTTGTTCACAGCACCACACCAGATGAAGCTCGAGGGTTGAGAGACCGTTTCAGCTCCCTTGTCAATAGTAATCGCCTTCACTCAGCACAACTGAGTCCCGCTCTGGGCGTGCACAGTGGTCCCGGTACACTGATAGTGGCTTTCAGGAATGAACCAAGCATTATCAGTAAGAGTGAGCCGCAAAAATTCACGTCAAAACTACCCACCAAGAAAATTAGTGCCCCATCTTTACTCTTACCAAAATTAAATCTGCCACATCGGTAGGCACGGGCATTATGCCAATTATTGATATTGCTCCTCTACGTAAAATTC
>JAPLHG010000091.1:544-2360 GCA_026389745.1 Chloroflexota bacterium
GGTGGCTTGGACAAATTCATCCGTCAATGGGCTGAGAAAACATCCGGGGCAATTACCAATCGTCCCTGGCTGGCAAAGTTCCAGAGACTTCACCTGAGGAATCCCCGCTATGCTTCGCTAACACTGAAACAGAGGCAGGAATGGATAAAGAGCCTCCTCGACTTTGCGAGCGAACTGGAACATGGTGAAACAGAGAAACCCAAACCTAGCAAAGAAACTGCCAAAAAAATAGATAAACCATCACCGAAACCTAAGTCACCCAAAGCAATCTCCAGTCAATCTCTCGATGTCTCTATCACCACTATCAAAGGCATCAGCACCAATCTATCAGCGAGATTCGGTAAGCTGGGCGTGAAAACCGTACGTGATTTACTCTACTTCTTCCCTAATCGCCACCTCGATTACAGTCAGTTAAAGACTGTTTCCCAGCTGACCGAAGGCGAAGAGGAGACTATTGTTGCCAATGTCTGGGAAACCAGAGTAATCATGCCGGGTGGGAGACGAAGCACTGAAGCAATCGTCGGCGACGAAACCGGTAACGTCCGCGCCATCTGGTTCAATAACCCCTATCTGGCAAAAACACTCACTCCTAATATGAAAATTGTGATCAGTGGTAGAGTAAAACTATTCAACGGGCGATATGTCTTTGAATCGCCGGAATGGGAGCCGATGGAAGAGCACGACCTCATCCACACCGGACGTTTAGTGCCTATCTACCCTCTAACCGAAGGCTTACACCAGCGCCAGACAAGAAAATTGATTAAGGGTGTGGTTGACCAGTGGGCATGGCAGATAACCGACTTCTTACCCAGTGAAATCCGAAATCGCTGTCAATTAATAGAGTTGCCCCAAGCAATCTCTCAGGCTCATTATCCTGACGATATGAATCTGAAGGACAAGGCGAGAATACGTCTGGCTTTTGATGAGCTTTTTTTGCTCCAATTAGGTGTACTGAGTAAAAAAAGAGACTGGCAGGAAAGTCAGCCGGGCACTCCAATTAAGACTGACAAAAAAGTGTTGGACAATTTCCTGCAATCGCTCCCGTTCAAATTGACCAATGCCCAGCAGAAGACGCTCAAGGAAATATTGACTGATATGGAGAAATCTCGGGCAATGTCCAGATTACTCCAGGGAGAAGTCGGGAGCGGTAAAACAGTAGTAGCTACCGCCGCCCTGCTGATGGCAGTTGCCGATGGCTATCAGACAGCCTTGATGGCACCCACGGAAATCCTGGCAGAACAGCACTTTGCTACTATCCACAAACTCCTATCAGGCACAGGACATTTACAGGAACAAGGAGAGCATCAGTACTCTTACTCCGGCATTCTCCCGCGACCTCTAACAATAGCACTCTTGATTGGCGCCATCGCTCCCAAAAAGAAACAGAAATTACACCGACTTATTGCCAGTGGGAAGATTGACATCGTCATTGGTACTCACGCCTTGATTCAGAAAGAAGTGGAATTCCAGCGGCTGGGCTTTGTTGTCATGGACGAGCAACACCGCTTTGGAGTCGCTCAACGCTCTACACTGCGTCAGAAGGGGACAAATCCTCACGTATTGGTAATGACCGCCACCCCCATCCCCAGAACCCTTGCTTTGACCATCTACGGCGACCTCGACCTATCGGTGATTGATGAACTACCGCCGGGAAGGCAGTTGATTAAAACCAAATGGCTCAAGCCCATTCAGAGGGAAGGCGCTTATAATTTTATCCGCCGTGAGATAGCTGGCGGGCACCAAGCATTTATTATTTGCCCTCTTATTGAGGAATCTGAGACAGTGCAGGCAAGAGCCGCCATTGCCGAATACGAAC
>JAPLHG010000091.1:2374-6811 GCA_026389745.1 Chloroflexota bacterium
CAAGAAGTCTTCCCCAACCTGAAGCTGGGACTCTTGCATGGACGTATGTCGACGGCAAACAAAGAAAATGTGATGCAGGCATTTCACAAAAGCGAGCTTAATATTCTGGTTTCCACGCCTGTCGTGGAAGTCGGTATTGATGTCCCAAATGCCACTGTGATGATGGTAGAAAGCGCCGACCGCTTCGGGCTATCACAACTGCATCAGTTCCGTGGTCGGGTAGGACGCGGAGAAACCCAAAGCTATTGTATGTTGCTATCGCAAAATCCATCGGAAGTAGGTCAGAAAAGACTATCTATCATCGAAACCGTTCACGATGGTTTCAAACTGGCAGAGGAAGATCTCAGACTGAGGGGACCGGGGGAATTCTTCGGCACAAGACAGAGCGGCCTGCCCGATTTGAGAATGGCAAAACTCTCCGATGTGGCGCTACTGGAATTGGCACGTAACGAAGCAGAGCGGCTCTTTGACAGAGACCGCAAACTGAAGAGTCCTGAATATGCCCCGCTAGTAAAAGAACTGGCACGGGTCTGGACGACAGAGGCGGGTGAGTGGAGCTGACAGGACAAATTTCAAATTTCAATAACCAAGCTACCAACAAATTCCGATATCTAAAAATGATAACCCTTCTATCCCCCGTCGTTTTGCATTTTGATACTGTTTAATTATTGATGCTTGTTGTTCGGAATTTATCGTTATGAGTTATCCTCTCACTCACTACTATGTTATAATCAATTTCTACGGAGTATTCAGGCAAGGGAAATTATGCTGAGAAAAAGACTCATCAATTTACTGACCGAAGCAGTAAACAAGGCGCAAAAAGACGGTAAACTACCTTCGATAGGTCTACCTGAAATCACCATAGAACGTCCTCAGAATACGGAACACGGCGATTACGCCTCCAATCTCCCCTTGAAACTGGCAAGACTGACCAGAGTCAATCCGATGGTTATTGCCAAAGAGCTGTTGACTTTACTACCCTACACTGAAGAAATCGAGAGTGCCATAGCGGCACCGCCGGGATTCATCAACTTCACCCTCAAGAATAACTGGCTGAGCCGCCAGGCTGACCAGATTCTGCAAGCGGGCAAATCTTACGGCGATAATGATATGGGACATGGGAAACGGGTGCAGGTTGAATTCGTCAGTATCAATCCCACCGGACCGCTTCACGTCGGGCACGGGCGTGGTGCCATCCTGGGTAGCACCCTCGCCAATATCCTTGTGGCTAGTGGCTATGAAATAGAGAAGGAATATTACTTCAATGATGCCGGCAGTCAGATGGACGTTTTCAAACGTTCTCTCTACGCCCGCTACCTGCAACGTTTGGGAATACAGGCTGAGGTTCCGGAAAACGGCTATCACGGCAACTATATGATTGACCTCGCCAAAGAAATTATTGATGAATACGGAGACAAATTCCAGAAACTCTCCGAATCGGAGGCAATCGCACAACTCGGTGAAATTGGCATCAACAAAGTCAAAGACCAGATAAAGAAAGACCTCAAACTTTTGCGCGTGGAATTCGATATCTGGTTCCGTGAGCAAAGTCTCTACAAAAACGGCCAATATGAAAAAGTAATGAAGCTCCTGCGTGGGAAAAACCATCTCAGCGAGAAAGAGGGCGCTACCTGGTTCGTGTCCACATCGCTAGGTGAAGACAAGGACAATGTCGTCGTCCGAAGCAATGGCGCACCAACCTACTTTGCTACCGATATTGCCTACCACTACAATAAGTTCATTGAACGTCATTTCGATAGCGTCATAAATATCTGGGGAGCTGACCATCAGGGTCACGTCGCAAGAATGAAAGCCGTGGTTGGAGCACTGGGCATTGACCCGGAACAACTCCAGATAATCATCCACCAGATGGTTACGCTACGCCGTGGCGGCGAACTGGTACGCGTTTCAAAACGCACCGGCGACCTGATTACCTTACGGGAAGTAATGGATGAGGTTGGCGTTGATGCCTGCCGTTTTTTCTTCTTGGCACGCAGCGCCAATAGCCAGATGGACTTTGACCTGGAACTCGCCAAGAGACAATCACAAGAAAACCCGGTTTATTATGTACAGTATGCTCACGCCCGTATTGCCAGCATTATGAGACTCGCCGAGGAGCGGAGAATCAACTACACCGATGGCGATGTCTCTCTGATGACAACAACTCCTGAACTGACATTGATACGCAAATTGCTTTATTTCCCGGAACTGATTGAAATGGTAACCATTACACTGGAGCCACACCACCTTGCCTACTATGCCCAGGAACTGGCAACCACCTTCCATGCATTCTACAAGGACTGCCGTGTCGTCTCCGATGATGAGGCAATAACTAAGGCTCGCCTCAAACTGGTAAATGTGACCCAGATGGTCCTGGCGAAAACACTTAACCTGATGGGTATGACCGCCCCTGACAGGATGTAGGTTTCGGGACAAACAACACTAACCCCTAAGGTTAACATCACTTTGGCTCAGAGCGCTTTTATATCACTTGAGCACTCGAGCGTAAGTCTGATTGCCACAATGATTAAATCCTAAATCCCGAATACAACTATCATTGAGAGGTTACGAAGTACCCGAAGCAATCTCAAACCCGTACTTCTGAGATTGCCGCGCCCGCCTGCGGCGGACTCGCAATGACATCAGGGTAGGTATGAGATAATAAACAAACGCATCTTCACATTTTAGGGTTTAATACTCGCCTGCCTTGTTGCTCACGTATCTTTTGTGATAGACTTTTCCCATAATGAGGTTGATTTTGAAATGAAGAAGCGTGTTTTTTCCGGGGCCCGCCCTACCGCCAGACAACATATCGGCAATCTGCTCGGTGCCATAGATAGTTATGTCAAACTCCAAAAAGAGTACGACTGCCTTTACTGCATCGTCGATATTCACGCTCTAACGACTCTTCAGGATACCAGCCAGATTCAAAACAATATTCATGAACTGGCTCTCGATTGGCTTGCTGCTGGGCTCGACCCGCAGAAGAGCATCATCTTCGTGCAATCGCATGTGCCTGAAGTGACAGAACTGCACACATATCTGAGTATGGTCACACCACTGAGTTGGCTCTTGCGTGTGCCTACATTCAAAGAAAAGGTAAAGTTGCATCCGGATAATGTGAACTATGGACTGGTCGGTTATCCGGTGCTGATGACCTCCGATATTGTTCTGTACAAAGCGGAGGTTGTCCCTGTCGGTGAAGACCAATTGCCTCATCTGGAACTGGCAAGAGAGATAGCGAGAAGGTTCAATACTTTATTCGGAGAGATTTTTCCGGAGCCAAAGGCAAAACTCACCAGCTTCCCGCTTATCCCCGGACTGGACGGCAAAAACAAGATGAGCAAAGAAATTGAAAACAGCGTGATTGAAATTGCCGCAACCGCCGAGGATACAAGGACTAAAATTATGTCCGCAGTCACCGACCCGGCCCGTAAATACCGCAAGGACCCGGGGCATCCTGAAGTGTGTAATATCTACACCCTGCACAAGTATTTCAGTGCATCTCAGGTAGCAGATATAGGGAAACAGTGCTACGTTGCAGAAATCGGCTGTGTTGACTGCAAGAAACTACTGGCAAAGAATATGAATGAAGCGTTGAAATCTCTGCGTGAACGGCGCGCTGAACTCGCCGCTAAACCGGAGTACATCAAGGAAGTGCTTGCTGACGGCGCTGACCGTGCCCGAGTCATTGCCCGAGAAACAATAAAGGAAGTTAAACAGAAGATGGGGCTTATCTAAAGAGGTGAATTTAAAATCGAGATAATACCGGCTGTTGACCTTAAGGGCGGGAAATGTGTCCGACTTTACCAGGGTAATTATCATCAGGAGGCACAATTTTCCGATGACCCCCTGGATGTGGCGCTGAAATGGCAATCGATGGGCGCTTCCAGGCTCCACATCGTTGACCTCGACGGTGCCGCTAAAGGCAAACCCGTTAATCTGGATATCATCAGAGGCATTGCCAGTGTTATGCTCATCCCTACTCAATTAGGTGGTGGCTTACGTGATATCGATACCATCCAGCAAATACTGACGATGGGAATAGAACGTGTCATCCTGAGCACCATAGCCGTGGAAAACCCCAAATTGGTAGAGGAAGCTTGTAAGCGTTTCAACGATTACATTATCATCAGTATCGATGCCCGCGACGGATTGATAGCAACACATAGATGGCAAAAAGAGACAGGGGTAACAACATTACAGTTCGCCGAGAATATGACCAGACTCGGAGCCAAACGATTCATTTACACCGATATTACCCGCGATGGGACCCTCACCGAACCGAATTTTTCTGCCATTGCCGAGTTGATTCACAATACAAAGGTGCCGGTCATTGCCGCCGGCTGGATTGCATAAATCCTGCATCTGAAGATGTTAAGACAACTCGGTTGAGAGGGTGCTATTGTCGGAAAAGCACTCTATACCGGTGATATT
>JAPLHG010000092.1 GCA_026389745.1 Chloroflexota bacterium
AATCCGGCCCCTTCCGCCCATCTGGATTCCCGCCTGAAGAGTCTCTGACCCACACGGAAATGACGTCATGAGAAGCCTACCTCTTCAGCTTATTCTCCCACTTCTTGCGGAATTTGGCGACTTTGGGGACAACCACAATCTGACAATAAGCCTGCTGTGGGTTACGCGCAAAATAGTCGCGGTGGTACTCCTCGGCGCTGTAAAACTTCGTAAACGGTTTGACCTCAGTGACAAGAGGCGCATCCCAGATATGAGCTTCATTAATTTCTTTAATAACCTGCCCGGCGATGACTTTCTGTGCATCATTATGGTAAAAAATCGCCGAACGGTACTGTGTACCAACGTCATTTCCCTGCTTGTTTTGAGTAGTCGGGTCGTGAATAGTAAAGAAAATCTCCAGAATTTCGCGGTAGGAAATCACGTCCGGGAAGAATGTGATATCGATGGCTTCCGCATGCCCGGTTTTATCACTGCAAACCTCTTTATAGGTAGGATTTATCTTCGTACCACCTGTATATCCGGAGAGCACTCTCTGGACACCCTCTACTTCCTTGAAAACGGCTTCCAGACACCAGAAGCATCCGCCGGCAAGGGTAGCAACTTCTTCTTTAGCCATTGTTTACCTCCTATTCCTTGATGAATTTCAGGGCAGCAGCATTGATGCAATAGCGTTTGTAAGTGGGCGGCGGTCCATCAGTGAAGACATGCCCCAGATGGGCATCACACCGTGCACAAATCACTTCTGTACGGTGTCTCCCAAAGCTATTATCAGCCCGCAAACGAATATTTAAATCTGAAACAGGTTCGTAGTAGCTTGGCCAGCCTGTACCGGAGTGAAATTTCACCTCATTGGCAAATAAATCCGTACCACAACGGATACACTGGAATACACCCCGCTCTTTAATCTCATCAAAAGTGCAGGTAAACGGCCGCTCTGTACCTTTTTCCGTGGTGACCTGATATTGTTCAAGAGTGAGCAATATCTTCCATTCCGCATTAGTCTTGCGGACTTTTTCTACGGAAATGATTCCATTTTGTCGGTAATCGAAAATCTGGATGTGTTCCATTCCGAAACTCCTGAGTCAATTTAGATATTGCTTCGATTTCAAAGAACCTACTACTATATAAGACTAGTGTTCAATCCCTTTGAGTTGAAAACGCAGTTTGCCTGCCGGCACAGTTACTTCTATCGCGGCTCCTACGGATTTACCAACCGCCGACTTGCCAACCGGTGAACCAATAGAAATCTTGCCTTTGGCAGGGTCAACTTCCCTGGGACCGACCAGTGTGTACCGTAGTTCTTTTCCGGAAGCTAAATCCAGCAAAACTATCGTATCACCAATAGCAACTGTATGTGTCGTCTTGCGGTTCTCATCGATAATGACGGCTGAGGCAACCATCTCCTCAAGCTCCATGATTTTACCTTCAATAAGGCTTTTTTGCTCCCGAGCGGCATGATATGGCGCATTTTCCTTAAAATCCTTGTCCGCCGCCGCTCGTTTAATATCTTCAATGACTATCAGCCGCTTTTCCTTCAGGGTTTTTAATTCAACTTCGATTTGATTAAAAGCCTCTTGGCTCATATAGCTAGGCTCTTTCTTCTGGTCTTTCTTTTTTACAAAACCTGCTCTGGATCTACCGGTTTTCCCTCTCTTGATAACTCTGATACTGACCGATAGATTTTCCTGACACCAATGTTGTTTATAGGCATAGGCTAAAAACCCCCGAACCAGTTCCAGTTTTCGCACACAATCCGCATCTGTCTGAGATAACCGTTCGGCATAATTACCCACCGCAGAACCCTCCAACCCGACAAAAGACTTCTCTCGACCGCCATACCAGCGAATAAAATTATTAATTTCCTGTTGTGCGGCATTCTTTTTCTCATCAGGTAAAATAGCCAGATACCGACCAGCCACCTCACTCATACTCAGATTCTCGCTAGCATTGCCAGTAACCATCGCACCCCTTTCACAAACCTAAACTTTATCGTTTCTTTTTCTGAACAGGCCGCCCTCTGAAATTGAACGGCTTCTTAATGGAACTGGCTGCTCTGGCAAAAAGTTTCTGTCCCATCACTCTCGCAATGATACCAGCATGCCAGTCAAATGATAATTCCTTTGCCTGACGCAACTCATCAATCATCCCTCTGGACTCGAGCAGTCGAAAGAAGCGGTCAACCTGCCGGTCACCGAGCATCTCATATACTTTTCTTGCCCAGTAGCCCGTCGTTAACTCACGACCCAGCTTTCTCCGCCAGGTGCGTTCATAACCAGCCAAACCGCTAGCGGAGAGGTTATCAGTCTCTAGAGCACGGTGCAAAGTATTCACCGCAATATCAGCACACATCAAACCGAAATAAATACCACCGCCCGTAATTGGTTTGACCTGTCCGGCGGCGGTTCCAACCACCAATAAACTATCGTCGTGAGTGTGTGGTAATGGTTTCAGGGGCACCCCGCCGTAAGTCAGTTTGACATCAGCCGAACTGAGCTTGCCCTCAGCAGACAATGAGGCGAGCAACTTCCTAAGATAAGCTGGGGGATTATATCGTGATAAGAGCCCAACCAGAGCTTTTCCCGGTAAAGTAGGCACCAACCAGGCAAAAAATGCCGGTGCTATCTCATTACCAAAATAAACCTCAATTTCATCAATGTTTTTTGTCTCCACCTCTGTCTGAGCACCCATCACAAAGTCGCCAACGCCACCTAAATCGAGTTCCCCGAGCAGATGTGAACCAAAGCCGGTAGTAACCACTACCACCCTGCTCTGCAGGGTTATCATTTCTCCCCGTTGAGACGCTATAATCTTTGTCTTATTCTGCCCACGTTCAATGCCTCTCACATCGCTACTAAAAAGATACTCGGCGCCCACCTTCTGTGCCCTTTCCGCCCATGCTTGATTGAAAGCACTACGATTAAGGACTGCTACCTGCGGTACATCACGCCAAATTTGTATGGGTTTCCCAGAAGGAAGAAATAATTTGGCACTGTTTACCCAACGGTAAATCACATTCTCAGGAATAGAAAATTCGTCAACACATTCCCAGCTAACGAGACCGGTACAACAAACAGCACCCTTGAGGCTTTCCTTACGTTCTACGACACCGACACTGTGTCCCATGCCAGCCAGTTTGTAAGCAATCTGGCTACCTGCGGGTCCGGCGCCAATGATGATTACATCGTAAGAATCAGTCTTGCCAGTCATAATAATCTGAAATACAACCCCAAATATTAGCTTAACACGAATTGTCTATTTAGGCGAGGACGAGATTCTTCACTTCGTTCAGAATGACGGAACGCATTGTCATTCCTAGCACCTCTGCGCTGAAATATTCAGGTATTCACCAACAAGCCGCATGGCACAGAAATCGCCACACATACTGCAAGCCTCACCACCAGAGGTGTGTTTAAGGTGAACTTCTCTGGAGTATTCCGGCGTCAGCGATAGTTTCATTTGCGTCTCCCAATCCAATCGCTTGCGTGCCTGAGCCATTTGTCTATCCCATTCGGCAGCATCTTTCACACCCTTGGCAATATCAGCAGCATGAGCGGCAATACGGAAGGCAATAACACCCTGACGCACATCCTCAACATCAGGTAAAGAGAGGTGCTCCGATGGGGTGACATAGCACAAGAAATCTGCACCAGCCGCGGCGGCAATAGCACCACCGATTGCACCGGTAATATGATCATAACCGACACCGATATCGGTAACCAGTGGTCCCAACACATAAAAAGGTGCGCCCTTACAGATAGCTTTCTGTAGCTTTACATTAGCTTCAATCTGATTCAGCGGCACATGACCGGGACCTTCTACCATCACCTGCACACCGGCCTTCCAGGCACGCTCCACCAGTTCACCGAGAACCAGTAATTCTTCAACCTGAGCATGGTCAGTAGCATCCGCCAGACAACCGGGACGCATGCCGTCACCCAGACTCAGGGTAACATCATACTGGCGGGCAATCTCCAACAGGCGGTCGTAATAATCATAGAGCGGGTTTTCTTGTCCATTATGTAAAATCCAGCCAATCATAAAAGCGCCGCCGCGGGAAACAACATCCGTTACCCTGCCCTGCTCTTTAAGTCGGGCAATGGCAGAGCGCGTGACACCGCAGTGCACAGTAATGAAATCGACACCATCGCGGGCATGCTCTTCAATCACTGAGAAAATGTCATCCACACTCATCTTGACAATCGCGCCGTATTCCTCGATTGCTCGAATGCCCGCCTGATAAATTGGCACCGTGCCGATGGGAACAGGACTGGCTTTAATCATAGCTCGGCGAATGGCGGCGATATCACCGCCGGTGGACAGGTCCATCACAGTATCAGCGCCGCAGTCAATCGCCACTCCAAGCTTCTCCAGTTCGGTTTCAGTATTGCCATAATCCGAAGACGTGCCAAAGTTGGCATTGACCTTGGTGCGCAAGCCCTTGCCGATACCGAAGGGTATGAGGTTTTTATGATTGATATTGGCGGGGATGACAATATTCCCTTCCGCAATACCACGACGTATGAATTCGGCATCAAGCTTTTCCTGTTCTGCCACTATCTGCATTTGCGGAGAAATGATGCCATTTCTCGCCAGTCCCAGTTGTGTCATCGTGTTCTCCAAAAAAAATAAACCAAGGCTGCGGTCTTACCGATTGTTCCTTGGTTTCTCTGCACCGCATCCCTACGCTCGCATTACCGAGTTCAGGTTCTAAGGGTCGTTCCTATAGGAACTCTCAGCCTTCAGCACCCCTAGCGGATAATTACCATATTCAATTTTTAGTCTACAAATTATATTGTAGCTGAATTAAAGCAGAAAAGCAAATTTCAGGCGTGAGCGATGACATAACAACACACAGCGACCCATCCCTTAATCAGGGAAGGGGAATTTTATTGATAAGAGTCCCTCTAAGAAGGACTCTTCAAAACCCCATACAAAGAAAAACTCTGTCATCCTGCTATAATGTATTTGTGGCAATAATGGAAAAACTGAGAGCCGGGGCAGAAAAACTGGGTTTACGTCTGGGCGAGAAAGAGCTTGCTCTCTTCCAGACCTACTACGAAGAAATAATCGACTGGAACCAGCGGATGAACCTGACCGCCATCACGGATTACGAAAAGGTACAAATCAACCATTTTCTGGACTCTCTGACCGTGGTTTCTGTCTGGAAACCACCAGCCAATAACCCCAATCCCAAAGTGATTGATATCGGCGCGGGCGCTGGTGTACCGGGTATTCCCTTAAAGATTGTCTTCCCTGAGATACAATTGGCTTTGCTGGATTCTACTACTAAGAAAACCGCCTTTTTGAACCATCTGAAACAAAAACTGGGACTGGATGATATTGAGGTTGTTACAGGGCGGGCGGAAGAAATCGCTCACCAGAGTCAATACAGAGAGCGGTTCGATTTAGTACTTGCCAGAGCGGTAGCGCCGATGACAACACTGGTGGAATTGACTCTCCCCTTCTGCAAAGTCGGGGGCAAGCTGGTGGCTCACAAAAAAGGCGA
Organism: Chloroflexota bacterium; assembly: GCA_026389745.1. GTDB lineage: Bacteria > Chloroflexota > Dehalococcoidia > Dehalococcoidales > Fen-1064 > Fen-1064. Next base: position 5,507 of record JAPLHG010000092.1, read on the forward strand.
GCTAGAGCCGGAAATAACTGACGCTAAAAGAGCCATCTCTATACTGGGGGGCAAGTTAGAAGAAGTAAAGCCAATCAATCTTACGGAATTCCCTGACCGACGTTATCTGGTGGTGATTGATAAGATAGCCTCGACTCCAAGGCAATACTCGCGCCGTTCGGGTATGCCGGTAAAGAATCCGCTTGGATAGGAAATGACAATATGCGGATTGGATTCCTGACTATGCCAGGAACGATACCTTGCCTTGTCATACTGAGCGTAGCGAAGTATCTCGTTACCACCAATAACGAGATCCATTCGTCACAAGGGTAATTCATGACTCCTCAGAATGACAGAACAACAAAATGTAAACGTAATCAATGAGCAGAGAAGTAGGGTTGCCAATTACACGCAAACAGTAGTAGAATAGCTTTATAATCCGGATTTGGATATACCATTTCCTGAGTGGTGAGGAGGTTGTTATGGAAACCGGCACATGGAGAGTAAAGGCAGGTCTCGCCCAGATGCTGAAGGGCGGGGTTATTATGGATGTTGTCACAGCGGAACATGCCAAGATTGCCGAGGCGGCGGGTGCCTGTGCCGTGATGGCTTTGGAAAGAGTCCCGGCAGATATTCGTAAAGCCGGTGGCGTGGCACGTATGTCCAACCCGACCGTGATTGAAGCCATTATGAATTCAGTCTCCATCCCAGTGATGGCGAAGTGCCGCATCGGGCACTTTGTCGAGGCGCAGGTGCTGGAAGTTATGGGAATCGATTACATCGATGAGTCAGAGGTTCTGACCCCGGCAGATGAAGCTCATCACATCTGGAAGCACGATTTCAAAGTCCCATTTGTCTGTGGCTGTCGCGATCTCGGTGAAGCTCTGCGGCGTATTGGCGAAGGTGCGGCAATGATTCGCACCAAAGGTGAAGCTGGCACCGGCAACATCGTAGAAGCCGTCCGACACATGCGCGCCGTTCAGGACGAAATCCGCAAACTGGTGAATATGCCCGAAGACGAACTGATGGCTGAGGCAAAAGCGAACTAATGGCAGAAGCAAAAGAACTTCAGGCTCCATTCGAACTGGTAGCCGAAATCCACAAGACCGGTAAACTTCCGGTGGTCAATTTTGCCGCCGGCGGTGTGGCGACTCCCGCCGATGCCGCTCTGATGATGCAATTAGGTGCCGATGGTGTCTTTGTCGGCTCAGGCATCTTCAAATCCAGCGACCCCGCAGTTAGAGCCAAAGCTATCGTTCAAGCCACCACTCACTATCATGATGCCAAAATCATCGCCGAGGTTTCCAAGAACCTGGGTGAAGCCATGCCCGGTCTGGATATTAAACAAATCCCGCCTGAAGAATTACTGGCAGGCAGAGGATGGTAGCATGAAAATTGGTGTCCTTGCCCTGCAAGGAGCCTTTGCCGAACATATTGCGGTATTAAAACGACTGAACGTAGATGTTGTGCCCGTCCGTCTGCCACACCAGTTAGAAGAATTGGACGGGCTAATTATTCCCGGCGGTGAAAGCACCACCATTACCAAACTGATGGTAAACTATAATCTGGCGCACAAAATCAGTGAGCTTGCCAAAAAGAACTTCCCCATCTTCGGCACCTGCGCCGGGATGATAGTTATTGCCAGCGGTGTTGCCAACGGGAAGATAGAACCCATCGGGGCAATGGCAATCAAGGTCAAGCGCAATGCTTTCGGTCGGCAGGTGGATAGTTTTGAAACCGAGCTTGCAATTCCAGCACTTGGCAAAAAACCATTTGTCGGCGTCTTTATCAGAGCGCCGCTAATCGAATCAGTGGGCAAAGAGGTAAAAGTACTGGCTAAATTACCCGATGGCACGATTGTCGCCGCTCGACAAGACAAACTCCTTGTCTGCGCTTTTCACCCTGAATTGACTGACGACCTCAGATTCCACCAATATTTTTTGGACATCATTTCGGGGAAGCGGTAGCCCCGGAATGGGGAGGCTATTTTGCAAAAAGTAATCACCGATGACATGGAAGCATTACTGGAAATTCTGCCACTACATATCCGCCAGCAACTCCATAAGCAAGAGGATTTTAAAGAACTCCTAGAGGTTGTGCTTGACCTAGGCAGACCGCCAGAAGCACGCTTTCCGGATAGAGAAATCATCCTCGACCCAACAGAAATCAGTGAAGATGACATTGAGTACGTCATCTCGCGCATCGGCAGTTTTGGAGACGATAACCGTGCTGGCATTGAACGTACCTTACACCGTATCTCTGCCATCCGCAATCGCAAGGGCAGAATTGTCGGCTTGACCTGCCGCGTCGGTAGAGCCGTCTTCGGCACTATCAAAATTATTGAGGACCTTGTGCAAACAGGCAAAAGTATTCTCCTGCTGGGTAGACCGGGTGTGGGCAAAACCACGATGTTGCGAGAGGTCGCCCGTGTGCTGGCAGACGATTTCGAGAAGCGGGTCGTCATTGTCGACACCTCGAATGAGATTGCCGGCGATGGCGATATTCCCCATCCTGCCATCGGGCATGCTCGCAGAATGCAGGTCACCACGCCCACAATGCAACACGCCGTGATGATTGAAGCAGTGGAAAACCACATGCCTGAGGTCATTGTCATTGATGAGATTGGCACCCAGCTAGAAACGCAGGCGGCACGCACCATCGCCGAAAGAGGCGTGCAGTTGGTCGCGACGGCACACGGTAACACACTGGAAAATCTGATGATGAATCCCACTCTCGCCGACCTCATCGGCGGGATTCAATCGGTGACACTGGGAGATGAAGAAGCCAAACGTCGCGGCACTCAGAAATCAGTTCTGGAGCGTGTTTCTTCCCCGACCTTTGACATATTAGTTGAGATTCAGGAGCGGGATAAAGTTTCCATTCATCCGGACGTTGCCACTGCTGTTGACGCTATCTTACGAGGTGAGCCTCAAGAGTTGGAAGTCCGTCAGATGGATAAGACAACCGGAGAAGTGGTTGTTAAGCACGTCCCACCAGGCAGCGACATCAGGAAACCCACACATAGCAGGCCAGAACCGAGAAACGGTACGCCGGCAAAGCTTTTCCTCTATGGTGTCAATCGGGGACGCATGGAGCAGGTGGCGCATGAGATGCAATTGACGCTTGAAATTGTAGATGACCTGAGGCAAGCTACTCTGCTGGTGACCTCTAAGAAGTATTACCGCCAAAAGCCGCAGAAAATCAAGGACGCCGAAACCAGCAACCTGCCAATCTATGTTCTGAGAGGCAGTACTCCACCGCAAATCAGGCAATTATTCAGTTCGCTTTACCATATTGAACAAAATGGGACTGACAGCAGAGAAAGCTCCTTCAGTCATGCCCTTGATGAAGCCAAGGAAGCCGTAGAGCTAATCAAGAAAGGCGAAAACACAGTGGAACTGAGTCCACAAAGCGCCTATATCCGCCGGCTTCAGCATCTGGTAGCAGAAAGACACGGAATGTTTTCACAGAGCACTGGCAAAGACCCCAACCGCCGCGTGCGGATTTTTAGAGTTTAAAGAGTATGAGAGGAAGAGAATAATGGCAGAAACTCCTTCGGTAAAAGAGTGGTTCGGAAAAGGACTGGCTTTTTTTGAAGCCAACAACTACGAAGAAGCCCTCAAGGCTTATGAGGAAGCCATAAAAATAGACCCGCAAATCGCAGAAGCGTGGACTAACAGAGGAAATGCCCTCGATGCACTAGGCAGGTGCGATGAAGCCATCGCCGCTTACGATGAGGCAATCAAAATCAATCCAAATCTGGTGGAGGCGAGGCTGAACAAGGGGATTACTCTCAGCGAGATGGGCAGATGTGAAGAAGCGATTAGCACTTATGATTCAGCTATCAATATTAACCCCAACGATGCTGGCTTGTGGTATAACAAAGGGGTCGCTTTCCACAAATCAGGCAAATTGGAAGAAGCTAATAAAGCCTACGACGAGGCTATCAAAATAAAACCTGAGGATGCCAAGCTATGGAATAACAAGGGAGTTGCTCTCCATGGACTGGGTAAATACAATGAGGCCATCAAGGCTTATACCGAAGCCGTCAGAATTAATCCCAACTATGCCAAGTCATGGAATAATATGGGGAATTCTCTCCGCGATTCAGGTAAATATGAAGAGGCAATAAAGGCTTATGATGACGCCGTAAAAATCGACTCCAAGTTTACAGAGGCATGGTATAACAAAGGTAATACTCTCAATAATTTAGCTAATTATGACGAAGCGATCAATGCTTTCGACCAGGCTATAAGCATCGACCCGAGTGATGCAGATGTATGGTATCACAAAGGTATTGCACTGCTCAGGTCAGGGAAACAAATGGAATCCTTTCGAGCTTTCATGCAGGCTACCGAACTCGAGCCTAACCATGTAGAGGCATGGTTCAATAAGGGAACAATACTCACCAAGTTCGGGAAACATGCAGATGCCGCCGGTGCTTACGAGAAAACCGTCAAAATCGACCCGAATTATGCAAAAGCCTGGAATAGCCTGGGCATTGCTCTCAGTAAAATAGGCAAACATGATGAAGCGGTTAAGGCTCATCAAGAAGCCGTTAAACTCGATCCCGATTACGACAAAACCGCTCCACCCGCCCAGAAAGACTCTGATAGACAGGGACAAAGTTTCTGGGTATAGGTATGCAATCCTATGTCTTGGCAAACAGTCAGAGAAATCAAGGCAAGGCTCACCGCAGAGCAAGACACCATCGTTAAAGAATGGGGCGGCAAGCTCCCGGTTGCTCTCATTTACCCCAATTCCTACTACATCGGCATGTCCAACCTGGGCATTCAGGCAATTTACCGCTTTATCAACAATTATCCTGATGCAGTCTGCGAGCGGGTTTTCCGGGAACCGAAATACACCACCGATGACCCACCTTTGGCAATGGAATCGCAACGTCCTCTCACCGATTTCGCGGTTCTTGGCTTTTCCGTAAGCTATGAACTGGATTACTTCAATGTCGTTCAAATCCTGAAAGCCGGCGGTATCCCCCTGTATGCGAAAGACCGCAACGAAACGCACCCGCTGGTCATTGCCGGCGGACCGTGCATTACCGCCAACCCTCTGCCGCTATCTCCCTTCTTTGATTGTCTGTGTATCGGTGAGGCTGAGGCAATCTTGCCAAAAATGTTACCAATCATGAAAGTCGGCATTTCGGAAAAACGGGACGCATTGCTGAAAAAACTGGCGACTTTGCCAGGTGTCTATGTGCCGTGCTATACGAGCAAACCTGTCGTCCGACAGTGGGTGGCTGATTTGGACAAATTCCCGGTTCATTCCTCCGTGCTCACCAGAGATACCGAACTCGGTGATATGTACCTGATTGAAGTGGAGCGTGGCTGTAACTGGGGATGCCGGTTCTGTCTGGTCACTAATGTTTACAAACCGATGAGGTTTCGCTCCATCGATAGTCTCTTAGAGCAGGCAAAGTTTGGGCTCCAGTACCGCAAGCGTCTGGGACTGATGGGTCCGGCGGTTACCGACCACCCCCGGATTGATGAATTGGTTGCCAAATTACATGATATCGGCGCCGAAATATCCGTCAGTTCCTTGAGAATCAAACCGCTATCGCCGGTAGTTCTGGGTGAAGTGATTGAAGGCGGGACAAACACTGTCGCTCTTGCACCCGAAGCAGGCTCACAGCGACTCCGCGATGTCATTAACAAAGGCATTGATGAAGATGACATTCTGAGGGCAGTAGGGAAAGTTGCTTTACAGGGCATCAAACAGCTCAAACTCTATTTTATGATTGGTCTGCCCACAGAGACCGATGAAGATATCGAGGGAATCGCTCAACTTGTGACGAAATGCAAAGAGCTTTTCGATAAACAGCAGTCATGGAGCCGGATCACACTCACTATTGCGCCTTTCGTTCCAAAGGCGGGCACGCCCTTTCAGCGGCTGGGGATGGAGTCGCTGAACAGACTGAAGCACCGACTGTCTTTATTGAAAAGCAAACTACCTTCGAAGGGAATCAGCGTGAAAAATGAGAGCCTCGAGTGGAACGAGGTTCAGGCGGTTTTGTCTCGCGGCGACGAGCGACTGGCAGAGGTTCTAGCTAATATGGAAAACCTCTCTTTAGCAGAATGGCGTCAGGCGATGAAAAAAACCGGTCTGGATATTGATTTTTATGCTCATATGAAATGGGGCTTGACGCAAAAATTGCCGTGGGCGGTGATTGATTCCGTAACAAAAAAAACGATAAATTATTGTCATTCCTAACCTGATACAGAATGCGTATTACATGCCTACCTGCTACTCAACCAACGACCCACCTTTATTATCCCTTTCTCATCTTTGGAGAAGGGGATAAGTCGAAAACCTCGAATAGATCAAACAGATACTTCAGAGTCTTTGACCTTTGGGGCGTAAGGAGTGGATATCCCGTGAGATTGCTTCGCCAGCCATGACATTTACCGAATCAGGCAAGGGTATTGACAAATCTATCGCTATATATTACGATATATCTTGATACATGCAGGAGGTAGGGAATATGTTTAATAGACGCTTTTTTGAATTTGAACGGCACTCACGCTTATTTGAAAAGGGAGACCTGAAATATATTATTCTGGACTTTCTAAAAGATAAACCCAGTCACGGTTACGGGATTATTCGTGCTCTAGGGGAGAGATTCCACGGTTTTTATTCTCCCAGTGCCGGGAGTGTATATCCTACCCTTCAGCTACTGGAGGACATGGGCTATGTTAGCTTATCAGAGCAGGACGGGAAAAAAGTATACACTATCACTGGGGAAGGAAAGCGCTTTCTTAAGGAGCGAGAGGAAACCATTGACAAAATAAAAGGACATATGCATGACTGGTGGGGAGTTGGAAAGCGCGAGGAATTTCATGAGACTATGCATGAATTTTGGGATTTAGCCCTTCTTCTCCGCAGAAAGTCCCGTCAGCTGAATCCCGATAAGTTGGCTAAAATCAAGGAAATTATCTCCCGGCGCCTACTGCGGGCTGCCGGCCAACTTGCTGCCAATCCATCCGGATGACCATATGTTGCCAAAATACAGGTCGCCGATCATGCCGACGTTCGAGACTTACACCGACGGCAGCAAAAATATAACCTAAAAATAGGAGGAAATATAATGGGTGGTTATTTCAGAATTCTGGCGGCAATTCCCGGTTTCTTTTTGAGTTCTTTTATTCTGATGTTACTCTGGGGTGCCATCGCGTCCAAAACAGGACTGGATAAAATCAACTATCCGATGGCAATGCTGGTCACGATTACACTGTGGCTGGCAGTGGCGCCGTTAGCGGCAGTCAGAAGGCACGAGTGGTTTGGAAGACACTGGCATTAGGCAGTTTGTCATTCCGTGCTTGATATGCAATCCCCAACATTGTCTTTGCGAAGAATCCCGACTTGTCGGGATGACGAAGCAATCTCAAGCGGCGCACCAATGGACTGTGTGCTTTATGTAACAGATAATCATACGATAACTTTTGGATTGCCACGCCTGCAGCTCGCAATGACAGAGCGTGGAACAATATCCTACACTCAGTATGACAGTAAGAGGTTTTTCTGGATTCCCGTTTTTCACGGGAATGACACTCTATTTTATTGTTGCGAGTCTGTCGCAGACGGGCGTGACAACATCAAAGACAAGGGCCTTAGATTGCTTCGGGTACTTCGTAACCTCACAATGACAAGGTGAGCTAGATACCTTTAACCCACTTAACAGCATTCTGGAAAATAGGGAGACCATCGCCGTATTTTTTTGCCCCCAGCCTCGTCCACTGAGGATGCTGAGTGCCGAGAATGTGGTCTTCCGGGTGAGGCATCAAGCCGAAGATTCTACCTGAATCATCACAGATACCGGCAATGTTTTTGACGGAGCCATTGGGATTACAAGGATAACCCGCATCTCTATTACCCTTTTCATCCGTATAATACACAGCGATATTTTTCTCGGTGATAGCTTTCAAATCGCCGGCGAATTTGCCTTCCCCATGCGCCACCGGGACATACATATTTTCCATCCCTTTAGTGAAGATACAGGGACTCTTCTGATTCACGCCAAGATACACCCATCGGCATTCGAACTTGCCGGAGTCGTTATTGGTTAACGTCACACGGGGCGTTTCCCCCTTCTGCACACGAGGCAGTATGCCCGACTTCACCAGCACCTGAAAGCCATTGCAGATACCGAGCACCAGCCTGCCGTCATCGACAAACTTGAGCATGTCCTTACCGAACTTTAATTTCAATTCGTTGGCGAGCACTTTGCCACTGGCAATATCATCGCCATAGCTGAAGCCACCGGGTATGACAAAAATCTGATAGTCGAACAGGTTGCACTCGCGGCGAATCAATTGATTAACATGCGCCAGTGTAACCTCGGCACCTGCTTGTTCGAAAGCAAAGACTGCTTCGCCGTCACGATTCGTGCCCGGGGCACGCACTACCAACACTTTTGCCTTACTCATCTTGGTTTACCAACGTAGTGGCTTCTGCCACGCCTCTTTCAAATCATTGATGGTTTCACTGACGATTTTACATCCGTTCAGTCCATATATCTCAAGTTTATTAGTCTCATTTACAGTGCCAATCTCGCCAATACTGACATCACCCATTATTTTCTCGAATTCCGCTTTGCTTCCTGGTGTAACTTCAACGATAAAACGACTATTAGATTCTGAGAACAGGATAAAATCGTCGCGGTCAATCTTCTCAGCTAGCAGCACGGATTTCAAATTCAGTTCTGCACCCAATCCGCCGGCAAAAGCCATCTCCGCCACAGCGATACCGATGCCACCTTCACTACAATCATGGCAGGCTTTGACCAGCCCTTTCTCAGTCGCTTTACTCAGCTTGTCCATCAGAGCTTTGGCTCTGGCAGGGTCAACTTTAGGCACGCTATTACCAATCAAACCCTTTGTTTCCAAATATGCTGAAGCGCCAAGCTCGTTCTTCGTTCCCCCGACAACATAGATGGAATCGCCCGCATTCTTGAAATCCATAGAAATCGAATGCTTCACATCCTCCATAATACCCATCGCTGAAATCAGTAGTGTGTGAGGAATGGCAATGATTTTACCTTCACACTCGAATTCATTGTAGAGACTATCTTTGCCGGAAACGAAAGGCGTGCCGTAAACAATCGCCATATCATAGCAAGCCTGTGCTGCTTGCACCAGAGCACCGAGCATTTCGGGCTTGCGGGTATCGCCCCAGCAGAAGTTGTCCAGCAGAGCCACCTGCTTCAGATTGCCACCAACCGCAATGATTTGCCGCAACGCTTCATCAATAGCAGACGCCGCCATCCAGTAGGGGTCAATCTGACCGTACTTGGGATTGATACCGTTAGCGACAATAACACCCTTGTCCGAGTTAAAGACAGGTCTGATAACAGTAGCATCACCGGGTCCGTCATTCGTCTTGCCGACTAAAGGTTTAATAACCGTGCCACCCTGCACTTCATGGTCGTACTGACGTATGACCCACTCTTTACTACAAACATTCCAGCTACCGAGTATATCTTTCAGCGAATCGCCTAAATCACGTGGTTGAGCAAAATCAGGCTCCGGGTACTTCGGCTGATTCAAAACGGCTTTCAGTTGCCATTGAGGTATGCCCTTATGCAGGAATTCCATACTAAGGTCGGCAACCTGATGCCCCTGATAGAACAGTTTGAGTTGGCGGTCGTTGGTAAATTCACCGACCACCGCCGCCTGCACATCTTCACTGGCACAGAGTCTCAAAAGTTCGTCGATTTTCTCCGGCGGAACAGCGATGACCATACGCTCCTGGGCTTCGGATATCCAAATCTCGGCATAGTTGAGTCCGGTATACTTCAAAGGCACTTTATCGAGGTCGACACGAGCGCCGGTTTCTTCACCCATTTCGCCAACGGCAGACGACAAACCACCGGCACCGCAATCGGTAATACGACGGTAAAGTCCTCTGCCACGAGCCTGCAGGAGAATATCGATGACCTTCTTTTCCACAATCGGGTTGCCAATCTGAACCGAGGTAAAAGATACCGAACCCGACTCGTCAGTGAGCTGTTCGGAGGCAAAGGTGGCACCATGAATGCCATCCCGTCCCGTCTTACCGCCAACGAGAACAATCAAGTCACCGGGTTTGTGTTTCCCTCTCTGCGCCATTTCTACCGGCATAAGCCCCATCGTGCCACAGTAAACCAGTGGATTTGCCAGATAGCGTTCGTCAAAAAGAATGGCGCCATTAACCGTGGGTATGCCCAAGCGGTTGCCGTAGTCAGCCACGCCGGCGCGGACGCCTTTGAAAATACGGCGCGGGTGCAAAACGCCCTTGGGTAGTTTTTCTTGCGGAAAATCGGGTGGGGCAAAGCAGAAGACATCCGTATTCAAAATCGGTTTGGCACCCAGTCCGGTGCCTAGCGGGTCACGAATGACACCGCCGATACCAGTCGCGGCACCGCCGTAAGGCTCGACTGCCGAAGGATGATTATGGGTCTCCACTTTGAAACAAAGCGCCCACTTTCCATCGAAGTCGATGACTCCAGAATTATCCAGAAATACTGAAAGGCACCATTCTTTATTCAGTTCGCGGGTGACGCGAGAAATGGTACTCTTCAGAATATTATTAACAATCTTGCCATCGTAGGTAATTTTAGCCTTGAAGGTCTTGTGAACACAGTGCTCCGACCACGTCTGCGCTAATGTTTCCAATTCGACATCGGTGGGGTTTCTACCCTGCTGAAGATAGTAATCTCTGACGGCTGAAAGCTCGATTTCCGAAAAGGTATAGTTGCGTCTGATTTCTTCCAGTTTGGCTTTATCCGCGCCGAGCAGGTCGATTTGATTCAGTTTGAAATGATATTTGGGGTTTTTCGCAAAGGCAAAATGCCCCGATTCAATGACATGCTGGATGATAGGATTCACCAGAAGTTTGTTGCTGATGGTTTCCAATTGCTTGGGAGTCAGTTTGCCTTCGATGATATATTGTTTGGCGGTTTTGACCGCTTTGACACCGCTGATATTGAGGTCGTGCAAGCCAATCATTACCGTCTCTTCCACCGGGTCAACGACACCGGCTTTGTAGGCAACCTCGATAACATAATTCCCAGCTTGTTTTGCTTCGTCACTGAGGGAATCGAACTGGTAGTCCTGAGTGACCGGGTCGGCAAGAAGTTCACGACAGATGAGGTCGAGCTGAGCTTTAGTTAATTCGGCACCCAGATAATAGATGTCAGTTACGATAGCATTGGAGACTGATTTGATGCTGAGGTCGGCGATATCTCTGACCAGACCGAGACCGCGAGCATCCGGAAGGTAGTTTTTGAGACGAATTTCGATTCTGTGCATAGAAATTTTTCGGTGCCGACAAGATTATATTAGCAGAAAACGGGGACAAAAAGCCAATGGTCTGATTTTACACAGTGACAACACCCCCTTGTCATTTTGAGGGAATCAAGCGACTGAAGAATCTACCAAACAGTCTAGCCCACCACTCACAACAACTCACCCCCTTAATAGTGAACTGTCTTCCCAGCCCACCCTAGGTGGAGAATCCGGAAGATTGATAACTGGATTCCCGAACAGGTCAGGAATGGCAAAAAAGAAGAGCCCTTCCGAAGAAGGACTCTTAAAATGATTCTCTTGTCTGAAAATGTGTCAGTGAGGAGCACTGAGCAATTCAGTAACGACGGCATTGATTTCTTTGCCATCGGCTTTGCCTTTAAGCTCGCTGATGATTTTGGGCATTACTTTGCCTTTATCATTAGGACCCTGGGCGCCGACTTCCTCAATGATACGTCTTGCGGCGATGATGATTTCCTCGCGGCTCATCTGTCTGGGCAGATAACTCTGCAGGACAGCCAGCTCCGCTTCTTCCTTGGCAACGAGGTCGGGGCGATTGCCCTGCTTAAAAGCATCGATACTTTCATGACGCTGTTTGATTTCCTTGGCAATAACACCCAGAATATCTCCATCCTCGAGCTTGGCTTGTTTGGCGATTTCGGCATTATTCATTGCCGATAGCACCAGACGAATCGTGGAAAGTCTGACTTTATCGCCAGCCCTTAAAGACTGCCTGAGGTCATTATTCAGTTTTTCTTTTAAGGACACTTCCATCTAAATCTACCGCCAATACCAAAACTATTGATGTTTTTTCACTGTCCTGGTACTCTTGCGTCGCTTCGCAGCGGCTTTGCGCTTGCGTTTGATGCTGGGTTTTTCAAAGTACTCACGATGGCGCGCTTCACTCAGGACACCATCCTGCTGTACCTTGCGGGTAAACCGGCGTAGCAAGCTTTCAAAGCTCTCGTTACCACCCGCCACCACATTGGTCACACATTCCACCTCCTTTTCAGATCAAATTACAGTTGTGTGGCTGCAGACTTTTCAATTGTATGATGGCAATGTAATCAATGTCAAGAAAAGCAAATTAGCTATGAATATCGGGTAAATACACAACGACCCACTCCCTAACCCCCACCCCAATAGGGCGAGGGGAAAAACAAGAGGGAGGTTTACCCTCCCTCTTCTGGAACTCCCTTGATATTTTTACTACTTCCCCCGCCTTATAATCTCACGCGCCGCAATGACACCCGAAGCGGATGCTTGAATCAAGCCGCGGCTGACACCGGCACCGTCACCGACGGCGAACATATTGCCGATTTCCGTTTCCAGATTAGGAGTCAATTGCAATCTGCCGGAATAAAACTTAACCTCAACGCCATATAACAGCGTGTGGTTGGAAGCCACACCCGGTGCCAGTTTATCCAGCGCCTGCATCATCTCGATAATGCCGGTAAGATGGCGGTAAGGCAAAACGAAGCTGAGGTCACCGGGGACGGCAGTGGTCAACGTCGGCTTAACCAAGCCCCTTTCGATACGGGCAGGAGTAGAACGCTGACCGTGCATCAGGTCGCCGAAACGCTGTACCAGCACCCCGCCGCTGAGGATATTAGCCAGACGGGCAATATATTTGCCGTAAGCAATGGGTTCGCTGAAGGGTTTGGTGAAGGTGGTACTGGTAAGTACCGCAAAATTAGTGTTGGCGGTCTTACGATCGGCATAGCTATGACCGTTAACCGTAATTACCGGGTCGGACCCACCCGTAGACTCCATAATGACCTCACCGGCAGGGCACATGCAGAAAGTGCGAATATGGTCGTCAAAACGCTGGGAAAGATACTCCAATTTCGCCTCATAGAGTACATCGCTAAGCTCCGCCATCACGGCGACTGGCACCTCTACTCTGACGCCAATATCGATCGGATTGATGTGCACCGTCATTTTCAATCGCTGCGCCTCATGCACCAGCCAGTCCGCTCCTTCCCTACCCGGAGACAGAATCAGGCATCGGCAATTAAATTGTTCACCACTCTCAGTTACTACCCCGGTAACCTGACCATTCTCCACGATAATCTCGGAGA
>JAPLHG010000017.1 GCA_026389745.1 Chloroflexota bacterium
CTCTGGGGCAGGCAGTGATTGCCAATTTTAAGAAGGACTAGGATTATATGTGTCTGGCGATACCGGCATTGGTTAAGAAAGTTGAAGACAAAGAAGCTGAGGTCGAAATCGGCGGCATATCCCGTCGTATCAGTCTCTGGCTTACCCCCGAAGCAAAGGTGGGCGACTACGTTCTCCTGCATACCGGCTATGCCATCAGCATTATTGACCAGGATGAAGCTGAAGAGACTCTGCGGCTCTTTGAGCAAATAGCTAAGGAAGTAAAGTGAGAGGCATCTTTCAAAATCGATGAATTGTCTATTATGAGGTAAAAGATTGAGATTTGTAGTTGAGTTCCGTGATGGTGAGCTGGCAGAAGGGCTGATTACCAGCATCCGCAGAACTTCAAAACGCAAGGTGCGTTTTATGGAGTTCTGCGGCGGTCATACCGTGTCCATTTTCAAGTATGGCATCCGTCAGATTCTCCCACCGACAATAGAGATGGTTTCAGGGCCTGGTTGCCCTGTATGTGTGACTGCCACAGCTGATATTGATAAGGCAATTGCTCTTGCGCTTATTCCTGGTGTCATTGTCACCACCTTTGGCGATATGCTCAAGGTTCCGGGCAGTCGCTCCAGTCTTCAGAAGGCGCGTGCCGGCGGTGCGGATGTACGCACCGTCTATTCCACGCTGGATGCGCTCAAAATTGCCACTGAAAATCCCGATAAGACGGTGGTTTTTGTTGGTGTTGGCTTTGAAACGACTGCACCCACCGTCGCCGCTTCTGTTCTTCAGGCTAGCGAGCAAAATATTAGGAATTACATGGTTTTATCTTTACATAAGGTGTGTCCACCGGCGATTCGCTCCATTCTGGATGCCGGCGAGGTCAAACTCAATGGTTTGATTTGTCCCGGACACGTCTCTGCAATCACCGGCTCTAATGCCTGGGAGTTCGTTGCTTGCGGTTATGGTATTCCGTGTGTGGTATCTGGATTTGAGCCGCTGGATATTCTGCAGTGTGTCGAAATGCTGGTTAACCAGGTTGAAAAACGCGAATCGAAGGTAGAAATCGCTTATCGCCGCGGCGTGACACCGGAAGGTAACCTGCAAGCTCTGAAGATTATGGAGCAAGTTTTTGAACCCTGTGCGGCGAAGTGGCGGGGAATGGGAGAAATTCCGAATAGCGGATTGAGATTAAGGCGGGAATTTACACAGTATGATGCTGAAGCTGCCTTCGAAATCAAAACGGAACCTGCAGTGGAACCAAAAGGCTGTCTCTGCGGGGAAGTTTTGAGGGGTGTGAAGACCCCCTTAGATTGCCGATTGTTCCGCAAAGTTTGCACACCGGAAAATCCGGTTGGCCCCTGTATGGTGTCGTCGGAAGGAAATTGCTCGGCTTATTACTTATACGGAGACAATGGTGGAAGATAAAATCCTGCTGGCTCATGGTAGTGGTGGCAAGCTAGCGCATGACCTAATCGCCAAAAGCTTTGTCAGTGCACTGGATAATCCCTTGCTGGCACAAATGGATGATTCGGCGGTTTTTGAGGCGAACGGGCAGTTGGCATTCACTACCGATAGCTATGTCGTCAACCCCATCTTTTTTCCTGGTGGTAATATCGGCAAACTGGCAGTTTGTGGCACAGTGAATGATTTATCGATGTCCGGTGCTAAACCGCTTTATCTGTCTCTCGCTCTCATAATTGAGGAGGGCTTGTTCCTGAGCGATCTGAAACAGGTAGTTGATGCTATCAGGACGACGGCTGAAGAAGCCAGTGTAAAAATCATTACGGGTGATACTAAGGTTGTTGATCGCGGTAGTGCCGACCGACTTTTCATCAATACCGCCGGCATCGGTATCATACCGGAGGGTGTGAACATCTCTGGTAGTAATGCACGTTCGGGCGATAAGGTCATCTTAAGCGGAACAATTGGCGACCACGGTATTGCAGTGCTCAGTAAGCGGGAAGGCATTAGCTTCTCTACCGAACTGGAAAGCGATTGTGCGCCGCTGGCAAGTCTGGTGGCGGAAATGCTGAAAGTTAGCCGGAATATTCACTGCCTCCGCGACCCCACCCGTGGTGGACTGGCAACCACCCTGAATGAACTGTCGGAACAGTCGAAAGTCGGCATTAGAATTGAAGAAGCAAAGATACCGGTTCGCGATGAAGTATTCGGTGCCTGCGAAATGCTGGGTTTTGACCCATTATATGTTGCCAATGAAGGCAAACTGGTTGCGATTGTTGCAGAAGAAGATGCCGAAAAAATTCTGAAGGCAATGAGGAGACATCCATACGGTAAAAATGCCGTTATTATTGGTGAGGTAATTTCTGAGCACCCCGGCAGGGTAGTAATGAAAACCCTGCTCGGGTCTTCCCGCATTGTGGATATGCTCACAGGTGACCTCCTGCCAAGGATTTGTTAAATGCACGAACTAGCTATCACGCAGAGCATGTTCGATATTGTCCTGAGGCAAGCCGAACAGGCACAGGCAAAAAAGGTAACCAAAATCAATCTGGTCATCGGTGAGATGACGGGTGTAGTCGGGGAGAGTGTGCAGTTTTATTTGGACTTCTTAACCAGAGGTACGGTGGCTGAAGGTGCGGTGGTTTCCTTAACAATGATGCCCCCGAAAGCTCAATGCTGCAACTGTAAGCAAACATTTGAATTGAGAGAATTCGATTGGGGTTGTCCCAAATGTAAAAGTAATAGTGTGGAAATCATCGCCGGTAAGGAATTATTTGTAGAAAGTATTGAGGTGACATAGTGGAAATTAAGGTCTTAAAAGACATACTGGGTGCGAATGAGCAAATCGCTGGGAAAAACCGTGAGTTGCTGGAGAAAAACAAGGTTTTCTGCGTCAATATTATGGCATCGCCGGGCGCTGGTAAGACTAGCTTTGTCCTTCAGACAATCAGAGTGTTAAAAGGCAATGTCAGAATAGGCGTCATTGAAGGCGACATTAGCTCCAGTATAGATGCGGAGACGGTAGCGGAAGAGGGTGTTCCTGTGGTGCAAATCAATACCGGCGGCGAGTGTCATCTGGAAGCCGTACAGATTCAAAACGCTTTGAATAATCTGCCACTGAAAGATATTGACCTGCTTCTGATTGAAAATGTGGGCAATCTGGTCTGCCCGGCAGAATTCAATCTCGGGGAACACCTCAAGATATTGATTGCCAGTGTCCCCGAAGGCGATGACAAACCCTTCAAGTATCCGCTGATGTTCACTACGGTTGATGGCTTGGTGCTCAATAAAATTGACCTCTTGCCGTACGTCAAGTTTAATGCGGACGCTTTCACTAAAACAGTCAAGAATATCAATGCTAAAGCGGAGATTTTTAGAGTCTCTTGCACAACAGGCGATGGTGTTCCTGAATGGGCGAAGTGGCTGAAGACTCGGATGAAGTCTTGAGAGTTTTCAAGAAGTAGATAGGCAGGGATGCGAATAAGACTTTGAATTAAATCTGTGTGAAGCCATCGGCTCAGTGGTAGACTTTGGCTGATTAGATAAATCCGAATAAGTAGAAGGTAACTATTACTACCAGTGCGGCGAGAAGCGCCCCGGCAATCACCTGAGTCAGGGTATGCTCCTTGAGCTCTATTCGTGACCATCCAACCAGCAATACCAGAACAGAAGCGCTAGCTCCTATCCAACCATAAAGAATTGTCGATATTGTCGCCAACCCGGTCATAAAGGCAGTATGCAGGCTAATTTTCCACCAGAGGTTAATGCACATAAAGAGTATCAGCCCGAAGAGTGCTGTCACAACGCCTGCAATCAACATCGTAGGAGCATGAATTTGGAGCAGGACGATATAATCTATAACAGTGAAAGCGCCTGTCAGTAAGTAAATTTCTGTTCGCTGTCGCCGGACGCTGGAAAAGAGGCTGCCCATTCTGCCTTTGTGGACAAGATATATCACCACTAACATCACTGGCAGGATACTGACAACGGCCAGGACAAGCGACCATCTTAATGCAGATAGAATGGTAGGTCTTGATTTAAGAGCTAACAGCATGATTATTATCAGTGCTAGTAGGAAGGGGTTGAGGATATTGGAGACCAGATTGGCAATGCGTAATTTGGTTTCTTTTTGCACTTTACTAAGACTTTTCTAAGATTTTTAGGCTGCACTGATAATAGCTCATATTTTTTTGATAGTCCAGTTATACTGCTCCCCATTAAGACAGAGCATTTACTTATTGAGGATAGCATTAATAATCTTAACGACAATATATTTGCTGTGTGGACATCGCAGTTAAAAGATACTATACTTAATCTAATTACTGAAGATTATGTTGGCTTGTCAATTTAACCAACCCTAGGAGACACATTTGAAAATACTGCTCGTTTACCCGGATTATCCTGACACCTTCTGGAGTTTTAAGCACGCTCTTAATATGATACAAAAAAAGGCGTCTCTTCCCCCGCTGGGATTAGTGACCATAGCGGCAATGCTTCCTTCCGAGTGGGAAAAGAAACTTGTGGATATGAGTATTTCTCCGCTGAGAGATGCTGATATCAAGTGGGCAGATTTTGTTTTCATCAGCGCAATGATAGTGCAGAGAGAGTCAACTCATGAGACCATTGCCCGATGCCATAAATTTGGCAAGAAGGTAGTGGCTGGCGGACCACTCGTCACTACGGAATTTGAGGAATTTGATGAGGTGGACCATCTGGTGCTTGATGAGGCAGAAGTAACTCTGCCGCTCTTTCTGGCAGACATGGAGAAGGGTTCTGCCCGCCACATTTATACCTCGCAAGAACGCCCGGATGTCACAAAGACCCCAATCCCGATGTGGTCGCTCATCAAGATGAATAAGTACGCCTCAATGAATATCCAATATTCACGTGGCTGCCCCTTTGACTGCGAGTTCTGTGACATCGTCATTTTGAATGGGCATAAACCCCGCACCAAGACAACGGAACAGGTATTGTGTGAATTGGATGCACTCTATGAATGCGGTTGGCGGGGAAGTGTCTTCGTTGTTGATGATAACTTTATTGGTAACAAGAAAAAACTAAAGGAAGAAATCTTACCGGCACTCATCAGGTGGCGTAAAAGTAAGCAACAGCCACCGTCGCTTTTCACTGAAGCATCTATAAATCTCGCGGATGATGACGAACTGATGCGATTGATGGTGAAAGCCGGTTTTGACCGTGTTTTCATCGGTATTGAGACCCCCAATGAAGAGAGTCTTGTAGAGTGCAATAAAACTCAAAATAAAAATCGTGACCTTGTGGCGGCGGTGAAGAGGATTCAGAACTTCGGTATGGAAGTGCAGGGTGGGTTCATCGTTGGTTTTGATAACGACCCAGCTTCAATTTTCCGCCGGCAGATAGAGTTCATTCAGAAGAGTGGCATTGTTACAGCGATGGTTGGTTTGCTTAATGCCCCGCGGGGCACTAGGCTTTATGAGCGACTCAAAAAAGAGAACCGCCTGGTCAAGGGTTTCACCGGCGATAATACCGATTGCAGTCTAAATTTCATCCCAAAGATGAAAACAGAGACTCTTATCAATGGTTATAAGAATATTTTAAATACCATCTATGCTCCCAAACAATACTACGAGAGAATAACCATGTTACTTAAAGAATTCCGACCGCATTACGAAGTAAGAGCGTATCAACTCAAGCTTTCTCACATAGTCGGCTTTTTCCGGTCAGTGTGGATTCTGGGTGTGGTTGACAACGGTAGAAAACACTTCTGGAAGTTTATTCTCACGGTGCTGGTGAAGCGTCCCAAATTCTTCCCGCTGTCATTAATTCTTTCTGCCTATGGCTTCCACTTCCGCAAAGTCGCTGAAAAAATCAATAGAAAATGTGGTACTACCGTTTCGAATGGAGTGGCTAATTTAGAGAATGTTTGAATATGCCATCGGGTGAACTTAATAACATCTGACTCTCGACAATTATATCGCAAATAACATACCGGCAAAGCAGAGTCAAAGAGGAGGAGAAGTGCCGAATTTTTCCTTACTACCTCACGAGGGCAAGTTTTTCAAGCTTTTTGAAGAGAGCGCTCAGAATGCTGTTGAAGTAGGCCAAAAACTGAAAGACCTATTACAGAATTGGGACCATGTTGAGGATAAAGTAGCGGGTATTGCCGACCTTGAGCATAAGGGGGATAACATTACCCATCAAATTGCTACCGAACTGCACCGCACTTTTGTAACTCCCTTTGACCGTGAGGATATTACTCTACTGTCACAATCACTGGATGATGTGGTAGATTTCATCCATTCGGCGGCTGATTTTATGCTTTTGTACCGAGTGGAGCAACCTTCCCAGCGGGCAAAGGAGTTAGCCGATGTTATTGTGGAAATAACTCTTGAAGTGCAGAAAGCCATTGCCCAATTGAAAAAACATATTGACCAGAGACAGATGTTGAAGCACTGCGTTGAAATCAATCGTATGGAGAATGTGGGAGATAGAATTTATCGCGCGGCGCTAGCGGAGTTATTTGCTAATTCCACTGATGTGGTTTACATTATTAAATGGCGCGAAATTTATGAGCATATGGAAACTGTTACCGATAGGTGTGAGGATGTGGCGAATGTTCTGGAGGGTGTGGCACTTAAGTATTCCTGATCGGTGTAGAATAAACCCGATGTTTGGTTTAGATATGTAAGAGAAGTTAGTCTATCCATATTGTGGTGTTATCCGCACCTTTTTAGCTGAATACATTGATAGTTTAGATGGCGAATTAAAAATTAAATATGAAGTAGCTGTCATTTCCGAAGCGCGTCCTATCTCAGTATGCCTTTCTTTTGGGGATAAACTAATGAGACGATAGTATGTGTAGCAGGTACCTGAAACCACTTTTTTCCCTGGAGATTGAGCAGTGTCTTTAAGTTTATTGTTTATAATCATAATCATCATAATTGCGCTGATTTTCGATTTTACTAACGGCATGCATGACGCCGCAAATTCTGTCTCCACCATTGTCTCTACCAGGGTTTTATCACCAAGACAGGCTGTCCTCTGGGCAGCCTTTTTTAATTTTGTAGCCTTTCTTATTTTTGGGACAACAGTTGCTAAAACAATCGGTAATGGCATGATTAATATCAATACTGTGACGCCAACAGTAATTTTTGCAGGGCTCATTGGTGCTATATGTTGGAATATGATTACCTGGTATTTTGGTTTGCCCAGCAGTTCTTCTCATGCCCTAATTGGCGGATATGCTGGAGCCGCTATTGCTAATGGCGGTTTTGGGGTGATTATTGCCAGCGGTTGGTACAAAACGCTGATATTTATTGCATTAGCGCCTATCATTGCGATGATTGTGGGCTATATATTGAGAATTATTGTATCGTGGCTTCTGCGTAATCAAAGTTTGACTTCTGTTAATAAGTGGTCCCGGGTTCTGCAGATATTCTCTGCGGCTGCCTATAGTCTGGGACATGGCAGCAATGATGCGCAAAAAACGATGGGTATTATAGCCAGTCTTCTTTTCGCCGGTGGGTTGGTTCGTGAATTTACAGTACCTTTGTGGGTTGTTCTCAGTGCCCATGCCGCTATTGCTTTAGGCACAATTACCGGCGGTTGGCGTATTATCAAGACAATGGGGCAGAAAATTACCAGATTAACGCCGGTAGATGGTTTTTGTGCTGAGACAGCTGCCGCCTCCAGTATTTTCCTGTCAACTCACTTTGGTATTCCAGTCAGTACCACTCATGTTATCACTGGAGCTATATTGGGAGTGGGTTCTGTGAATCGATTGTCTGCTGTGCGCTGGGGTGTGACCTTTAATATTGTTTTAGCCTGGCTAGTTACTATCCCGGCATCCGGCATCATTGCTAGCATTGTTTTTTCGGCCACTAAGCTCGTTTCATGATTCATATTGTAATCATATTTTGTGAGAGAATATGAATGGGAAATGGCTATATCTCTCGTAATAGTGCTCTTTTTAGCCCTGGCGGCTGAATTTACCAATGGTGTCACCGATGCCGCTAATGCCATCGCTACTGTTGTTCCCACTCGTGTTTTATCCCCCAGCCCAAGCTGTGTTAATGGCTGGTGCCCTAAACCCTGTCGGAGTGTTAGTAACGGGCACGGCGGTAGCCACCACAATTGGTACAGTGATTGTTAAACCGGAAGCGATTGGGTTGCACACCGTTGTGGCGGCTCTTATCACTATTGTTATGGGATGGGTGGCAGAAGGTTCTTATCGGTCTGGGGATATCCACAATCGCCGGATTTATTATTGGGTATATAGTGGTGTTCTCAATCTATTGGATTTTCCACTTGGCATCTAACTCCAGTGTCAGAACGGTTTTTGGTCGTTTGCAAATACTTTCTGCGGCTTTTATGGCGTTTAGCCATGGTAGTAATGACGGTCAGAAGTTTATGGGTGTCTTTGCTATGGCTCTCTACATTGGGGGCATATTACCTACTTTCTCTGTGCTATGGTGGGTAGCAATACTATGCGGAGTAGTTATGGGGATAGGCACCAGCGTTGGGCGGCTGGCGTATCATTAAGACGATGGGTTTTGGACTGACACGGCTTGAACCGGTGCAGGGCTTTGCGGCGGAAACTTCTGCCAGTGTTGCCGTTCTGGTGGCATCGTCAATGGGAATACCATTGAGCGTTACTCACTCCATCAACGCTACTATTTTAGGTGTTGGTGCAACAAAACGCTTGTCAGCAGTCAGATGGGGAACAACCGGGCAGATTGTGATGACATGGTTGATTACCTTCCCTGTTTGTTTTGTGCTTGGCTACCTGCTCACCCTGTTGCTTAAACCGATTATGGTATAAAATTATTCAGATTAGTGCTTGCCCTCTTGTTTTCAAACAACTTTGCTAATATAATAGAGTAAACCTGATAACAATAAGGAGGTAGTTTTCATGGGTTCGGCAATTGAATATCAAAAACAGATGACCGAGATTGTCTATATCAATTTGCCAGGTCCAACTGAGCCATCACCTGGTATGAGTGGTGGAGAGTTGCTTCATGGCTTCTTGGCAGAGCTTTACCTTGGGGCAAAACCAGAGGTAAAGGAATACATCAATGACCTGTGTATGAAGTGGAATGTCCACTACCGCAGAATGAGTGGTAGTAGCTAGTTCTCTTCAATTTTGCCAGTTAAAGGGATTGATATTCTGAGAGGTTAGGGTTTCCTCTTTGTCCTTGCGATATTAAATGCTACGGTATTTGATTCGGTCCGGTTTGGTATTGGGTAAAGAGGGGTAACTCCTGACCTTTTGGTTTTCTATAATTTCTTTCTTCATCAGACCTCTTCATCCTGCATTTGTCTTGGCACTTTTGCTTATTTTTTAATTATGTTAAAATAAAGGCGGGTGCGGAAGATTACATAAGTATTCTCAGGGGGTGAGGAAGATGGTTAGAGAGGATATAAAGAAGTTTCTGACTTACCTGAGGGCAGAGAAGGGTTTAGCGGATAATACTCTCTTTGCTTACCAGAATGACCTTGCTCAGCTGGCTAATTTCGTGGAGGAAGAGGCCAATAAAGAAGGAGCTATTCCTTCCTGGACATGGTTTAGCCGGCAGGCGCTGATGCGCTACCTACTTAGTCTGCGCGAGAAGAGATATGCCGCCACGACCAGAGCGCGTAAACTTGCCACCGCCAGATCATTCTTCAAGTTTCTGGTGGCTGAGGGAATTATCAAAGAAGACCCCACGCAAAATATGGAATCGCTGAATGTGGGGAGGTCATTACCCAAGCCTATTTCTATTAATCAAGTTCGTGCTTTATTGGAACAGCCTGCAAAATCAACCACACCGGAAGCCAAAAGGGATTCGGCAATGTTGCAGTTATTGTATGCCTCTGGTATGCGGGTTAGTGAACTGATGTCTTTAAACGTCGAAGATGTGAATACCGTGGATGGAGATGTGCGTTGCTTTGGTAAGGGTCGTAAGGAGCGTATTATCCCAATTCATAAACAAGCGGCGGCCGCAGTCGAGGAATATGTTAGGGATGCACGTCCTCATCTGGCACATAATAAGGAAGAAAAAGCTCTGTTTTTGAACCGCCGGGGTGGTAGATTGACCAGACAGGGTTTCTGGCAGATACTCAAGCAATATGCCAAGCAGGCGGGGCTGACAGTTCCCGTTACCCCCCACACTCTGAGGCATAGCTTCGCTACCCATATGTTGAGTGGCGGGGCTGATTTGAGGGCAGTGCAGGAGTTACTGGGACACGCTAATATTTCTACGACACAAGTATATACTCATCTTACGACCGAGCATATCCGCCGTACCTACGAAAAAGCACATCCAAGGGCTAAATAATTTTAGAAAGAGAGAGCTGTAAATGCCAGGTAAATCAAAACATAAGAAATTCAGACAATCGTCAGGCAAGAAGGCTAATGTTTTGCAGACATCAATGACAACAACCGCAGCCCAACCGGCAACTGCCGGTGCTTTGTCGGTGAGTAAGCCATTCTCCGCATCGGCAAAAACTGCTCCACCGGCAGGTAAACAGTCTGGTGCTCAGTATACTGCAGACCAGTTTAAGTATGTTGGCACGGAACTTAAGGTGGCGGGAATTCTGTCTGGCATCATCTTAACCATTATCATCATCTTGTATTTCGTGCTTCACTAACAATTTCTGGCGGTGAATCTCATTATGGAATTTGAGATGGCCAGAGCTAGGTTGATTAACCAGCTTGCGACAGAAATTAAGGACAAGCGGGTTCTGTCGGCAATGGCTAGAGTGCCTAGGGAACTTTTTATCCCTCAGGAGTTTACCCATCTGGCTTACGAAGATAGACCATTGCCAATCGGCTTAGACCAAACAATTTCACAGCCCTATATCGTTGCCCTGATGACGGAGAAACTGGAGCTTACTGGCAACGAAAAGGTGCTGGAGTTAGGCACGGGTAGCGGCTATCAAACAGCAATCTTAGCAGAGCTGGCACATCTGGTAGTTACCACAGAGCGTTTTTCTGCACTCATTGGAAAAGCCAGAGTGGTACTAGGGAAATTAGGCTATGAAAATATTGAAATGCATCTATCGGAAAGCACTCTAGGTTGGAAGAGTAACGCTCCCTACGATGCTATTATTGCCACTGCCGGGGCTCCAAGAATTCCGGAAGAGCTGATAGCTCAACTAGCTATCGGTGGGCGAATGGTAATTCCCGTTGGCTCACGTTATAATCAGGAGTTGTGTAAAATTATCAGGCATAAGCAGGGCAACAAAGTAGTAAAGCTCGGAGCTTGCCGTTTTGTCTCTTTGATTGGTAATGGCGCTTGGGAAGAAGAACAAGAGAGCGAAAGGTAGGAGAGGCGGAATGGACGTTCTAGAAGCTATCAAAACGAGAAGAAGCATCCGCAGATACAAGACGACTCTCGTAGATGATAAGGTTCTGGAACAGGTACCGGGAGCGGCTCGCCGGTCGCCTTCTTGGGCTAATACCCAGTGTTGGCGATTCATTGTGGTATGCAATGATACTCTTAAAACTGAACTCGCTAGTACCCTGAGCACGAATAATCCTTCCACCAACGCCATCGAAATTGTCCCTATTGTTATTGTTGCCTGTGCCGAAGTTAGGAAAGCGGGTTTCTATCATGGAGGACCGTCCACTACTTTAGGGGATTGGTTTATGTTTGACATCGGGCTGGCAATGGAGAATACGGCGCTTGCCGCTCATGTTTCGGGGCTGGGGGGTTGTGCGTATTGGCAATTTTGACCATAAGAAAGTAGAGAGTATTCTGGGTGTGCCGGAAGGTTTCTGCGTGGTCGAGATGACCCCACTGGGTTATCCCGATGGTTAAACCAAAACACCACTAAGAAAAGAACTTGCCGAAATTGTCTTTAGGGAAAAGTTTGAGGTGAAATAAGAAACGATTACGGTGATAATTTCCCTGTATTTGTGATATATTGATTTCGTACTTGCGGATAAATCTTTGGCCGGTAGATATTCACCGCTTCTGTCTAACAGAATTAGTTCTGGGTTGCCGTATTTTTCTACGGCGATTATAATGGGTTAAAGTTGCTAGAGATAA
>JAPLHG010000115.1:0-13659 GCA_026389745.1 Chloroflexota bacterium
GGTCGGAGGTTCAAATCCTCTCACCCCGAGCATACCTCACAAACAAGGGGGGGGCTATTATAGCCCCCCCCTTGTTTGTCGAAGCACGCTTTGAGTCGCGGGTAAAGTGACTCGATTATTTACCCGAGCGACGGAATAAATTTGATGGCCACCAATTCCAGCGTCCGATGAGAGTAGCCAGCGACGGTACCAGAAGCGCCCTGACAATAAAGGTATCAATAATCACTCCTACGGTAATTGCAGCTCCAATTTGGAGTACTACCTGAAGCGGTGCTGTCGTCAGAGTTGCGAAAGTGCCCGCAAGGATAATACCACAAGCCGTGATTACCCCACCTGTATTAGCTACGGCATGACTCACGGCTTCTTTTATTGGACGGTGTTGTGCCTCTTCCCGAATACGCGAGACAAGGAAGATATTGTAATCGGCTCCCAAAGCAACCAGGATGATAAAAATGAATAAGGGTATCATGTAAATCACACTGCCTTGCTTTAACACATCCAAGAAGAGCCAGGTAGTGATACCCAGTGTGGTACCATAGTTGAAAAGCACAGTCGCCACCATATAGAGAGGCGCCAGCAGGCTGCGCATCAGAATAATTATCACGACGAGTATGCCGGCAACAGCCAGCCCGACCACCCGACCGAAGTCGGCATCGCTGGTAAGCAAAATGTCAGTCCGTGTTGCGCTATCGCCCCCGAGGTAATTAGTGCTTCCTGCCAGAGTCGATGCGTTAATGCTCTCATCCGCCGCTTTCCTGAGCCGTGTGACCGTGTTGATAGTTTCAGTTGAGTAGGGACTGCCGCTGAGTACGATATTCAGCTTAGCGGTTGTTTTATCACTGGAGAAATAAGTGGTCAGCAGATAAGCGGTAAATGGGGTACTGCTC
Source organism: Chloroflexota bacterium (assembly GCA_026389745.1). Classification (GTDB taxonomy): domain Bacteria; phylum Chloroflexota; class Dehalococcoidia; order Dehalococcoidales; family Fen-1064; genus Fen-1064. The sequence continues at coordinate 888 of JAPLHG010000115.1, forward strand.
TCCAGTTTGAATTCACTGACCAGCGCATTCAGATTATCAGCCGTTTTATAAACGGTCTCTTGTAGCTGAGTTAACAGCGCCGGCATATCTTCCGGCTTGGCGGTAGGGATTTGGCTGGCGATTACTGAGACTCCATTCAGATTCACCCCGACCTGTTGGAAATTCGGGCTCTGCACAATTCCGGGATACTGTAATGCTAGACTTTGCAGCAATTGCCCCGATGTCTGGAGCGAAGCAATCTGGTCAAGCCCGCTGCCTTTACCCAGTGCATCGCCAATACTGCGCATCTGTGTCGCCAAACCTGAGAGTTGACTGCTCGGAGCCGAATAATAATCTACCCGGGATACACCTTCGACATTCTGTAGTGCCTGAGCTATTCCTTGAATTGCCAGTAATGAACTCGAGCCGGTGATGTTACTCTGAGGAGACTCTATCAGGAGGTATGACGGCGATAATTCCCCCGCCAGGAAGTGGGCAACCATTACCTTATAACCTTTCACTGACTCGGAACTTTGCGGCAACTGGTTGATTATATCGGCTGACCTGCTGAGGTCTGGTAACGCTATATATGGCAGTAAGAGTACAACAATGATGGGCAAAGCCACCATAGCCGGGTGCCTGCTTATCCAGTTCCCGATAGTACTCCAGCCGAAGCGGCCTTGCTTCGAGGCACTGAATTTCTTGACAGGCCAGAAAAGGTATTTACCGCAGAGTGACATCAATGCTGGGATTAAGGTCAAGCCCGCCACCAGTGTGATGCCAACGCCAAGTGCCAGCGCATACCCGGTAGTCTTATTCATGCCAAAACGTGAGATACCCATCGACAGGAAGGCGATGATTACGGTCAGGGCACTGGCAGCTATAACCGGACCGATGTGTTTCATAGCCTGATGTTGAGCTTCATGCCGTTCCTTTTGCTGCAGTTCCTCCCGGAAGCGGGATACTATAAAAAGACAATAGTCGGTGCCTACGCCAAAGATGATTACCACCAGGTATGCTTCTGACAGTGTGGAAAAATTGGCGCCGGCTGAACCCAGGTAGCCGAGTATTCCCAGTGATACGGCAAAACTGCAACCAATGGCAATCAGGGGTAGCAATGCGGCAACCGGTGAACGGTAAATAATAAGCAGTAAAACTGCTACCAATAAAACAGTGATAACGGTAGCCCTGTCAATTGTCTTCTGAATGGATGCGAACATGTCCTGGAACAAGCCAATTTCCCCGGTGAGGTACACGCTGACATTCGGGTGATTCTGCTGTAGATAATCTCGTATTTGCCCGACGGCTGTTTTGGCATTGTCAGACAGAGAAGTGACCGAGAAGTTAACGAGCATCATCATAGTAGCCTGGTCTGTGCTTATCAGAGTTGAACGTAATGCTGCATTGTCGAAGACGGAGGTGACCTGCTCAACTACTTGTGGCGCGGAAGTGGAAACTAGCCAATCACGGATGGCTTGCGCCTCCTGCATATCACTATCGGTCAGCCCGTTTGCATTGTATACGATGATGATCCCACTGCTCGCCGAAACCTCTGTGGTACTGGTAAATTTCTCCTTAAGCAGTCTGCTGGCTGTGGCGGACTGGGTGTCTTGCGGCAGGAACTGGCTTTCATCGGTAACCCCTACCTCGGACAGTTTCGGGGCAAACAAAAATAAGACAACAGCCGCCGCCAACCAGAAGACAGTGATTACAACTCGATACTTCCTTGTGAATTCAGATAGTGCATAAAACATAGCTTTTCTTGACCTCTTAATTTGTCTCGTCTTTCTTGATGCCCTAGACAGAGTTGCTACTCTTTGATGTCACATTGGTAAGAAGAAACCCGGCGACTTCATCCGCCTTTTTAAGCTGTTCCACAGATAAGCCCCGCAGAAGTTTCTCCATCTGGAACTGCCCCAGTGTCCACACCCGGTTGATAGTCTCCTGCCCTTGGGGAGATAATGTGCAGATAACCAGACGGCGGTCTTCAGTATCATCCCCCCGTGTGACCAGCCCTTTTCTGACCAGATTGTCCATAATACCAGTGGCAGTTGACACGGCGACTTCAATGGAAGCGGCGATAGAACTCATCTGGCTTGGACCATCGGCATGTAATGTTAGTAAAACCCGCAATTGGGCTACCGTCATATCTGATGTCAACCACTCGGGCGGGACACTAAGCTTGACTGTCCGGTAGATATCCTCGGCTGATTTCAGAATGTGACGGACCAGGGTCTTGGTATCTTGTCCCGAGTCATTATTCGTTCTCATACAATATTTGCTCTTACCTTATATTACGGTTAGACCTAACTAATTTAAGATTAGCCTTAAGACGGATTCTTGTCAAGTACCCCTCATGCAACCCGGCAAATGTCCTCTCGATATTAATTATGCAAGTTCGTATTGACAATTACCTAAATCAATCCCTGTCACCGTAAAGGACCATTCCATAAACTTTCAAAATCATCCGTTAGCCGGATCCCTACTTTATACAGCAACATAATACCAATTATTTCCGCATTATCATCAACAAGCCATTGACCGGTCTGGTGATGGAATTTGCCAATCGTTTCGTCTATAATATAAATTTACTGAAGCAAAAGTTAACTAAACTCCACCCAAAATATTTCCACCGCTGTACCACTCTCTACAACCACTGAGAGGTGAGCCTTGTTTAATGTAATTGTGATTGCCCGACAAAATGATGAGACGGTAAAACTATGCGCAGAACTCGCCAGACATGGCTTTCAGTGTTCTATCGCCAATAACAACGATGCCGCGGAACAGGTTAAAAAACAAATCCCCAATTTACTTCTGGTTGAATTCACTGGCTCGCCCGATATTGAAGCGTTATGCCATTACCTACGGCGAGAAAAAGGCGTGCCAATCATTGCTTTGTCCTCTACAGAAAAAATTGAGAGCCTTGATGGATATGTTGACGACTTTGTCATCAAACCCTGCAACACCAGAGAATTGGTGGCGAGGGCAAAACGCCTTGTTCAAAAGAAATCAGATACCACCGGGGAGCAAATCAAAATTGGCGATTTGACAATAGACCTAGATAAATATGAAGTTTATGCAGACGGCCGGTTAGTTCCAATGACATTCAAAGAATACGAACTTCTGAGATACCTTGCCAGCCACGCCGGTAGAGTTTTTACCCGCGATACTCTACTAAATCAAGTCTGGGGTGAAGATTATTTCGGTGGTGATAGAACCGTGGATGTCCATATCCGCCGACTCAGAAGCAAAATTGAAGACTCTGCCCACATTTACATTGAGACTGTTAGAAACATTGGTTACCGCTTTATAAAAAAGTAACCACTCCCCCCCCCCACCCAAAAAAAATGTATTTACTTCGTAACCTGCATTTAATCCATCTGAAACATTACTGAAACATTTCCACTGTAAAGTAAAGACGTCTAACACGAAAAGGAGAATTGGATGTCTATCAACTACGCTGACACCGCATGGGTGCTGGTTTCATCAGCGATGGTTTTATTTATGACCCCAGGATTAGCCTTTTTTTATGGCGGATTGGTGAGAAGGAAAAATTTTCTTTCCACCATCATGATGAGTTTTGCGTGTCTGGGGTTGATAGGTCTGCTCTGGGTTCTTTATGGTTATAGTCTCAGCTTCGGACCGGATAAAGCCGGTATCATCGGCGGACTGGACTTCTTCGGACTGATTAATGTAGGGCAAGACCCGTCACCAGTATACGCAACCACCATCCCTCATCTGGCATTCATGACTTTCCAGGGAATGTTCGCCATTATTACGGTCGCCCTCATTACCGGTGCAGTAGTAGAACGCATCAAATTCAGCGCTCTGACACTGTTCTCGATACTATGGTTTACCCTAGTTTATTGTCCGGTGGCACACTGGGTCTGGGGTAGTGGCGGTTGGTTGGCAAAGTTGGGTACTTTGGACTTTGCCGGCGGCACTGTCGTCCACATTGCAGCGGGGGTCTCAGCATTATCGCTGGCACTTTTGCTGGGTCCCCGCAAGGGATTTAAAGAAAAAGAACCTATGGAACCTGGCAATATACCGATGGTAGCGCTCGGTGCCGGTATGCTCTGGTTCGGCTGGTTTGGCTTCAATGCTGGTAGTGCTCTTACTTCCGGCGGGTTAGCTTCCAGCGCTTTCGTGGCGACCAATATCTCCGCCGCTACCGCTGCCTTTGTCTGGATGGTACTCAGCTGGATTTACCGACGTCCATCACTACTGGGTGTCGTTACCGGTGCCGTTGCTGGACTGGTGGCAATTACTCCTGCAGCTGGTTTTGTACAACCAATTATGGGAATACCAATCGGCGCCGGGGTTGCCATCCTTTGCTACTACATGATGCTGTTCCGCGCGAAAACCGGGATTGATGAATCGCTGGATGTTTGGGCAATACATGGGATGGGTGGTACATGGGGCGCTCTGGCAACTGGTATCTTCTGCAGTACGGCAGTAAATACTGCTGGGAAAAACGGCCTCATTTATGGCAATCCCAAACAGCTTTTACTGCAATTGATTGGTGTGGTCAGCGTTTGGGCTTTCGCTTTCATCATGACCTGGATTCTCGGGAAGATTGTTAATGCAATCGTAGGGTTGAGGGTCTCATCTAGTGAGGAATCTGTGGGACTGGATATCTCACAACACGGCGAGAGAGCTTACGGAGGTCATTTGAGATGAAGAAAATCGAAGCCATTATCAGAGAGGAGAAACTGGAACCCGTTAAGAAATCTCTGGAAAATATTGGCTACTTCGGCATGACCATCACAGAGGTTGGCGGGAGAGGCAGACAAAAAGGGATTCCCCTAAAGTGGGGACCCCGAGAATACTGGGTGGAGTTCCTTCCCAAGCTCAAGGTTGAGGTCGTTGTTCTGGATGAAGATGTCTCCGCCACTGTGAATGCCATTGTCAAAGGCGCTAGAACTGGAGATGTCGGAGATGGTAAGATATTTATCATCCCCGTGGAAAATGCAGTGCGTATCAGAACCGGTGATACTGGCGGTAACGCCGTCTAACACATAAAATATTATAAGGAGGTCATATCATTATGCCTAGTAAAGACAAGAAAGCAGAGAGCAAAGAATATATTCTCAAGATGGCAAAGGAGAATGATATCAAGTTCATCCACATGTGGTTTACCGATATCCTCGGTATGCTCAAGAGTTTTTCCATCAACATAGATGAACTGGAGGGCGCTTTTGATGAAGGTATGGGCTTTGACGGCTCATCCATTGAAGGCTTTGCCCGCATTGATGAAAGTGATATGGTGGCTATGCCAGACCCGGACACTTTCAAGCTTCTCCCCTGGAGACCTCGCGAACACCACGCCGTCGCTCGTATGTTCTGTGATATTCTGAAACCCGGCGGTGAATCTTTTGATGGCGACCCCAGATACGTCCTCAAGAGGAATCTGAAGAAGGCAGCGGATTTGGGTTTCACCTACTACGTTGGCCCGGAACTAGAATACTTCTACTTCAAGGACTCCAAGAGTACGGAATATCTGGATGCCGGCGGCTATTTTGACCTGACTCCTCTGGACGCTGCCAACGACTTGAGACGAGAGACCATTATCACACTGGAACAAATGGGCATCGGCATTGAGTATTCCCACCACGAAGTTGCTCCCAGTCAGCATGAAATCGATATGCGTTATACCGATGCCCTGACAATGGCGGACAGTGTTATGACCTACCGTTTGGTGGTCAAACAGGTTGCCATGAACCAGGGTGTCTATGCTACCTTTATGCCCAAACCGGTCTTCGGTGTCAACGGTAGCGGTATGCATGTGCACCAGTCGCTCTTCAAAGGTGATAGGAATGCCTTCTTTGACCCCAAAGGCAAATATTATCTGTCTAAGATTGCCAGAAACTATGTTGCCGGCTTACTAAAGTATGCTCCGGAAATTACCGCTATTAACAACCAGTGGATTAACTCCTACAAGCGATTGGTCCCCGGCTATGAGGCACCCGTGTATTTATCCTGGGCAAAACGCAATCGCTCCGACCTGATTCGTGTGCCTGAGTACCGACCGGGTAGAGAGAAGGCAACCAGAATTGAATTTCGTTCACCTGATCCTGCCTGCAATCCTTACCTGTGCTTCAGTGTGATGCTTGCTGCCGGACTGAAGGGTATCGAGGAAGGATTGGAGCCACCGGAACCAATCGAGAAAAATGTCTACGAGATGACCGAAGAACAGCGCAATGCCCTTGGCATTCGTACTCTGCCTGCCAGTCTATCCGAAGCTATTCAACTGACCGAAAAGAGCAAATTGGTAAAGGAAGCACTGGGTGACCATGTCTTCAATGCCTTCATACAGAATAAGAAGGTGGAGTGGGATCAGTACCGCGTCAATGTGACGAAATACGAACTTGACAAGTACTTGCCCATTTTGTAAATCGGTGTTAATCTTAACCCAAAGGGAGGGGAAGAATGCGCCGACTTAGAATTGCAATGGCGCAGATTAACACCACCGTCGGCGATTTTGACGGCAATGTGAAAAAGATTCTGGGAGTGGTTGACACTGCCCGCACTTTAGGAGCGGATATTGTCACACTCCCGGAGCTCGCTGTTTGTGGCTATCCGCCCGAAGACTTACTTTTCAAACCCCAATTCGTCCAAGCAAATCTCAAATCCCTACAACAAATCGTAGAAAAATCCAAAGGCATCACAGTAGTAGCTGGCTTCGTTGATGCCGATGGTGATATTTATAATGCTGCCGCCATGATTTCCGATGGGAAGCTAATTGGCACCTATCACAAAATCTACCTGCCTAACTACGGTGTCTTTGATGAAAACCGCTACTTCCAGGCAGGAAATGAATGCCCCGTGTACATTATCAACGGGGTCGGCATCGGCATCAATATCTGCGAAGACATCTGGAATGAGGCCGGACCTGCTACAGTACAGGCATACGCCGGCGCCGAAGTCATAATCAATATCAGCGCCTCTCCCTATCATGCAGGCAAGGGCGAGTCGCGAGCAAAAATGATTGCCGCACGTGCTTCTGACAATGTTGCAATCTTCGCCTATAACAATCTAGTTGGAGGGCAGGATGAACTCGTCTTCGATGGACACAGTCTGTTGTTTGATGAACATGGCAATCTAATTGCTAGAGGTAAACAGTTTGAGGAAGACCTTATTGTCGCTGACATAAATGTAGATTCAGTCTTTCGTGCGCGTCTCCATGACCCGAGATGGCGGGAAGAGAAGCCCTTGCTAGAAGAAACAAGATGGCATCGAACCAAAACAATTATCTCGCAAACACCTTCAACTACTCCAAAACCGCCATTAAAACCACGAGAGGTGACTCCTCTTAACATGGTAGCAGAAGTCTATCAAGCCCTTGTTTTAGGAACAAGAGATTACATCCGCAAAAACGGCTTTGAGAAGGCAGCCATCGGGCTTTCCGGTGGAGTTGACTCTGCGCTGGTCGCCACTATCGCCGTTGATGCATTAGGTAAGGATAATGTGATTGGGATATCTATGCCTTCGCAATTTTCTTCCACCGGCAGTATTACAGACACCAAAACTCTGACCCAAAATCTAGGCATTAAATTACTAAACATTCCCATCGAAAAACCGTTCCGGGCTTATCTAGATGCACTCTCTGAAGAATTTGCCGGCCTCAAGTCTGATATTACTGAGGAAAACCTCCAGGCACGCGTTAGAGGCAATTTGCTGATGGCACTGTCAAATAAATTCGGTTGGTTAGTGCTGACCACAGGCAATAAAAGCGAAATGGCAACCGGCTACACAACCCTATACGGCGATATGGCTGGTGGTTTTGCCGTCATCAAAGATGTTCCAAAGACTCTGGTTTACAAACTAGCGAAATACCGCAACACACAAGCCGACTACGAATTGATACCATCTCCAATACTAGAAAAACCACCTTCGGCAGAGTTGAGACCTGACCAGAAAGATATAGATAACCTACCACCATACGAAGTTTTAGACCCTATTTTGACTGCCTATGTCGAAGAAGATAAGGCGGTAGACCAAATCATCGCTCTGGGATTTGATAAAGCAACTGTACAAAAAACTGCGAAACTTGTCGACCGCAGTGAATACAAACGCCGACAGGCGCCTCCGGGTGTCAAAATAACCAGTCGCGCTTTTGGACGGGATAGAAGATTACCAATCACCAATCTTTTCAAAGAATGGTAACGGCAATTTGCTTCATGACTGCCCTCTGTTACGATATTCCGGAAGAGGCTGGACATGAAAATCGTGCTTACCCCGCGCAAGAATTTCCACTGCCACACGGGCGGTATCCAGCGAGGTGAAACAAGGGATGCGTTTTTCCGTGGCGGCTCTACGGATATAGAAACCATCCCTCAGCACCATACCACTGCTGGTAATAGTATTGATAATACCATTTATCAGTCCGCCGTTTATGGCATCAATGACATTGGGGTGCCCCTCACTGAGCTTCTTGGTGATGGTGGTGACTTGTAATTCCATAGCACTTATCATCATAGCCGTACCTTCCGTAGCATAAAGCTTGTAATTAGCAGCGGCAAGGTTACGGATAATAGACATAGCCTCCGGTTTGTCCCTATCAGCAATGCTGAGCAAGATTCCTCCCTGCGCCGGCAACATCAGTCCAGCCGCCATCAGAGTCTTTGCCAGTGCCGCATGAAAGGTATAATCAATCCCCATCACCTCACCGGTGGATTTCATTTCGGGTCCAAGATGAGTATCAACACCAATCAATTTCGACATCGAGAAGACGGGGGCTTTGATAGCTACCAACCTCCGTCTCTTACAGAGACCAGTTTCATAGCCCTGCTCTTTAAGACTCTGTCCAAGCATCACTTTGACTGCTACTTTGACCATCGGCACGCCGGTCGACTCGCTCGCGAATTTACTTCCAAGACATAAATGGACGCCTCACCGGTGGGGTGCTCCGGCAAAACCACAAACTGAACATTCATCAAGCCCTTGACCTTCAACGCCAATCCAATACGAACCGTGTAATCGATAATAGTATCCGTTTCGGCAGTTGTCAGATTCAGCCCGGGGTAGACTGCCATTGAATCGCCACTGTGCACACCCGCCCGCTCAATCTGTTCCATTATCCCGGGTATCAACACAGTTTCACCATCACAAATGGCATCTACCTCCGCCTCCTTCCCCTGAAGGTATTTATCAATCAAGATCGGGTGTCCGGTGTTTAACTCCACAGCGGCATTCATATAGTGCACCAATTCCGAGGCATTGTAGACAATCTCCATTGCCCGTCCGCCCAGGACATAACTGGGACGCACTAACACAGGATAACCAATCGTTTTCGCAACATTAAGTGCTTCTTCAACATTGGTAACTCCGGCACCAGGCGGCTGGGGAATACCCAACCGGCTCAAAAAGCCCTCAAAACGCCTTCTATCTTCCGACAGGTCAATCGATTCGGCACTACTGCCCAGTATTGACATCCCACTACGAGCAAGAGGGTCAGCGAGATTGATAGCTGTCTGCCCGCCAAACTGGACAATGGACGGTGCTTGGCCATTACCATTTTGCCCGTTCTCGTTTTCCAGAATGTCCCGCACGCTTTCTTCATCGAGAGCTTCAAAGTAAAGCCGGTCGCTGGTATCAAAGTCAGTGGAGACAGTCTCCGGGTTGGAATTGACCATAATGCTTTGGTAGCCCAATTCCCTGAGTGCCATAGAGGAATGAACACTGCAATAGTCGAATTCAATCCCCTGCCCAATACGTATCGGGCCTGAGCCAATAACCACTGCCTTTTGTTTTTTAAAAGATTCGGCCTCGTTCTCATATTCGTAGGTGCTGTAAAAGTAAGGAGTGGCGGCATCAAACTCGGCGGCGCAGGTATCCACCATCTTGTAAACTGGCCTGATGTTCCACTCGTGCCGCAATTGTCTGACCTGCTCGGCTAACTGGTCTGCCAGCGTGCCAATCATTTCATCGGAGAAACCCAGTCGCTTTGCCTCACGGAGTAAATCAGGCGTGAGAGATTGTGCGAGTAGCTTTTTCTCCATATCGACAATATTCTGCATTTTGGTCAGAAACCAAGGGTCAATGTGAGTGCGCTCGGCGATTTTCTCCGGCATCATATTACGCCTCAACGCCGCCATAATCACCCACAGACGTAAATCGGTTGGCTCTAAGGGATAGGTATTGATGTCTGCTCCCAGCGTCCACTTACGGTCTTCCCAGAGCAATGATTTCTTACCAAACTCAAGAGAGCGCACCGCCTTTTGCAGAGCAGCTTCAAAGGTGCGGCCAATCGCCATTACCTCGCCGGTGGCTTTCATCTGGGTACCGAGTAATCGGTCACCGGAAGCAAATTTGTCAAAGGGCCAGCGCGGGATTTTAACGACCACATAGTCGAGGGCAGGTTCAAATGCCGCCATTGTTTTTCCCGTAACAGCATTGGGGATTTCGTCCAACCTTTTGCCGACCGCAATCTTAGAGGCGACGCGAGCAATAGGATAACCGGTGGCTTTGCTTGCCAGCGCTGAGCTACGACTGACTCTGGGATTGACTTCAATGACATAGTAGCATTCGCTCTTCGGGTCGAGGGCATACTGTACGTTACACCCACCTTCAATACCGAGAGCGCGGATAATTTTCAGACTCGCTGTCCGCAACATCTGGTATTCTTTGTTGGTGAGGGTCTGGCTGGGTGCCACGACGATGCTATCGCCGGTATGAATACCCATCGGGTCGATATTTTCCATATTGCAGACGGTAATGCAGTTGTCAGCACCATCACGCATAACCTCATACTCAATTTCTTTCCAACCAGCCACAGATTCCTCAACCAGAACCTGATGAATGGGACTTGCCGTCAACCCACTATTGAGCACCACCTCTAATTCTTCCCAGTTTGTGGCAAAGCCACCACCCGTGCCACCCAGCGTGTAGGCAGGGCGAATAACCACTGGCAGACCGATGCCTCTCGCCACCCGCCTGCCCTCTTCCATAGTATTGACCGTCTCGCTTCTCGGCACTGGCTCACCGATTTTGATGAGCAGCCGCTTGAAAAGCTCACGGTCTTCGGCATTGCGGATGGTCTGGATAGGCGTACCCAACACGCAGACACGGTATTTATCCAGCACACCGGCATCCGCGAGGTCCACCGCAAGGTTGAGTCCAGTCTGTCCGCCGAGTGTAGGCAATAGTCCGTCAGGATGCTCTCTTTCAATGATGCGGGTCAGTACCTCTACCGTGAGCGGTTCAACATAGACAATATCGGCAATATCTTCATCGGTCATAATGGTAGCGGGGTTGGAATTGACCAGCACAGAGATGACACCTTCCTCACGCATCGCTTTGCAGGCTTGTGTGCCGGCGTAGTCGAATTCCGCTGCCTGCCCTATTATGATGGGCCCAGACCCGATGATTAAGACTTTGGATGGTTTAGCATGTGTCGTCATTCATTATCCTTTTATGTTCCTTGTCTACTTAACACTCCGTTCCAGCCCGTATCAGGGTCGGGGTAAACTCCAGCTGGAATCCAGTCCCCCCCCCCACTGTCTTTGCGAGCCCCGATAAAATCGGGGCGTGACAATCTGAAGCCCTCCGTACAAATCACACCATTCGCATACACAGAATTTTTTATCTCTCCTCCGCTTGAGACCAAAGATTCTTTGGATTGCTTCGTCGTTTTAACTCCTCGCAATGACATTTGAACTAAGATTTTTCTCCTCTTATCATTTCAATAAACCTGTCGAACAGGTAGCGGTTATCCATAGGACCCGGGGAGTCTTCGGAGTGGTATTGGATGCAGAAGATGGGCAGTTCTTTGTGTTTCAGCCCTTCCACCGTGCCGTCGTTCAGATTTATGTGGGTCACTTCCAGCCCGTCTTTCAAGGTATCGGGGTCAACAGCATAACCATGGTTTTGTGCGGTGATATGGACACGCCCGGTAGCAAACTCCCTCACCGGGTGATTGCTACCGCGATGTCCGAACTTGAGCTTAAAAGTCTTTGCACCAAAGGCACGCCCAATCAACTGATTCCCCAAGCAGATACCCATAATGGGTTTCTTACCCGCCAGCTTTCTAACTGTATCCACCGCATAATCCAGCAGTTCGGGGTCGCCGGGACCGGGTGAGAGCAAAATGCCATCGGGGTCAAATCTCAAAATCTCTTCTGCCGATGTCATACAGGACACGACCGTTACCCGACATTCCCGCGCTTGCAGTAACCGCAGAATGTTATATTTCAGACCGCAGTCATAGGCAACTATATGATATTGAGCTTCAATCGTTCTATCCTTTTCCCACTCGTAAGACTTTTTAGTGCTGACTTCCCTCACAAAATCAATTGAGCCGTAGTCGGGCTGTTTCTTTAATTCTGCCAGCGCCTGCTCCGGAGCCATATTTGACGTAATAACCCCCATCATTACTCCCGCCGAGCGCAGTTTACGAGTGATGGCTCTTGTATCCACACCATAAAGTCCGGGGATATTGCTATCTGCTAAATATTCATGGATGTTTTTACCACTGAGATAGTGATTGGGTTCCAAACACTCCTCTCTGACCACAAAGCCTCTGACCTGAATTCTGGCCGATTCGGTATCCTGTTCATTAATGCCATAGTTACCAATGAGCGGATAAGTCGGCACCACAATCTGCCCGGCGTAGGAGGGGTCGGTAAGCATCTCCTGATAGCCCGTCATACTGGTATTGAAAACCACTTCACCAAAGGCATCGGCTTCTGTACCGAAGGAAAACCCTTCATAGACTGAGCCGTCTGCCAAAATTAACCGCGCGCGTTTGTTCATGATTTATCCGATCCTATCTCCTGACTTTTTAGCTAAAGAA
>JAPLHG010000115.1:13733-18769 GCA_026389745.1 Chloroflexota bacterium
AAAGAAATACAGGAGGGGATTCGTTTGATGTTTTGCGAGGCTATTACGCTCTTTTTAGACATTAAAAGACCCCTTGCCGTGGGTGGCAAGAGGTCCTGATATTCGGACACTCTTCATTTCCCTTGCCAGCCTCACGGGACTAGCTTAAAGGCTCTTATGCTAGTATATCACCATCGATAGGATACCGCAACAAATATTTTTAGGCAATAATTCAGACACGACTGAGTGAAAGTATAAATCTACTTCGTTTTTGCTTCGATTTCCACAAGTTTTATTTCAAATGTCAGAGTTTTCCCTGCCAGAGGGGAGTTGGCGTCAACAGTAATCGTTGTGTCCGAGACTGCAATCACCGTAAACACGCTGGTCGTCCCATCTGTATTGCTTGCTTGCAGTTGGTCCCCAACCTCGGGGTCTAAATCGGCAGGTAATTCACTGCGGTCCACCACTGTCACAAGATCATCCTGATATTCACCATAGGCTTCGTCTGGAGATAACGTGACAGTCTTTGACTCCCCAACCTTCATACCCTTAACGGCATTTTCGAAGCCCGTAATCACTTGCCCCTCACCTATCGTAAACTCGTATGGGTCACTACCGACAGATGTATCGAAGACAGTACCGTCTTCCAACTTCAAAGTATATTCTACCTTGATGGTGTCGCCATCTTTTGCCTTTGCCGTTCCTGAGCAACCAATCAGTAACGTGGCGACCAACAGCAGACTCACCAGTAAAACAACTCGCCATTTCTTAATCAATTTTATCTCCGACCATATCGATATTAAAGATATTGGTTAATTTCGTGCAAGTCTCTGGATTATAACATGGGAACTAACCAAAAAACAGTTCAATTTATAAATCATCATGTAATATGCACTCGGTTAGAGGGTGCTTTTGACGCTACAATCCTCTCGGGCATTCTGGGCGGAGTGAAGCAGGGTCTCCTTGCTGGATAACATGCTCTACGCACTAATCATCTTTCCCTTGTCCCGCAGGAGATTTCCCCTGAGGAGAAATAATCAGACGCGTGCATCGAGTTATAGAATTCTGGCAAAAATCTGGTTTGACGTGATTATTCTGGAAGGAACCAATCGATACCTTGAGTTTTCGTAAGTAAGCAATCCTTCACCGACCATTCCGTCAAGTCGGCTGATGATGGCTTCGATATGCTCATGCCCGAATCTTGTTGTCAGTTCGGAAGAGTCTATTCCTTCCGTCAGCAAACGCAGGCGTAACATCGCTTCCTCAGCGGCTTTGTCCTGAGCTTCCAGTTCTTCAATATACTCCGTTTGTCCGGTAGGATTCTCAAGGTAAGCATCTAAGTCAGCGCGGTTTCTGAATCTTTTGCCGTGAAGATGAGAAGCGGCTGACGGCCCCAATCCGAGATACTCACCGCCGCGCCAGTAATTGAGATTATGCAAACACTCGTATCCTTCGATGGCAAAGTTGGATATTTCATAATGAACAAACCCGCATGTATCAAGGAATGCCCTTGTCTTCTCAAAAAACTCAGCCTGTATGTCATCGGATATCAGGTCATCCGGCGGATTCTCTGCCAGAGGAGTGCCCTCTTCCAGAGACAGGCAATAAACCGAAAGATGCCCGATGCCCAGTCCGACCAGCGTCTCCAGTGACTCGCGGAGTGTTGCCCACGTCTGTCCGGGAAGCCCGATGATTAAATCGGCGGAAATAGCTTTGAAACCAAGCCTTTTCGCCAGTTTTATGGCAGAAATCGCCTGAGTCGCCGTGTGGATTCTGCCCACGCTTTTGAGTTCATCATCTGAAAGCGACTGCACACCGAAAGATACTCGGTTGACACCCGCATCTTTCACCGTCTCAAGAAACTCGCGGGTGGCAGATTCAGGGTTTACTTCAATAGTAGCTTCCACCAGTCCCGAAAGGTCCAGAGATTTCCTTATACCGCCAATCAGGTCTTTGAGGTTTTTCGTCCCGAGCAAACTCGGTGTGCCTCCGCCCAGATACAGGGTTTGGAAGGATAGCCCGATATATGATTGAGACTCTTGCACAACGGCGCGCACATAAGATTCCAGTGCACCCAACCGAGCCGGCAAGGAATAGAAATCGCAGTAACTGCACTTCTCGACGCAGAAAGGAATGTGAACATACAGTCCCCGCCCCATCACTCCTCCATTTTCAGGAGCAAGAGAAACGCTTCCTGCGGCACTTCCACCGAACCCACCATCTTCATCTTTTTCTTACCTTCAGCCTGCTTTTCCAGGAGCTTGCGCTTGCGTGTGATGTCACCACCATAGCATTTTGCCAGAACATCCTTTCTGAGTGCTACAATATCTTCACGGGCAATCACTTTACTACCGATTGCCGCCTGTAATGGGATTTCGAACAGTTGCCTAGGGATGAGTTTTCTCAGTTTATGAATCAGTGCTCTGGATTTGGGTTGGGCGCTTTCACGCACGGAGATAAAAGATAGAGCATCAACCTGATTTTCCTTGACCAGTATGTCCACTTTGACGAAATCGCCGCCGCGGTAGCCGAGGAAGTCGTAGTCCATGCTAGCATATCCGCGGCTGACACTCTTGAGCTTGTCGTAGTAGCCGGTAATCATTTCCGCCAGCGGGAATTCATATGTCAGAAGCGCGCGCCTTTTATCCAGATGCTCCATCGCCGTGAGCTTGGCGCGTTTGGAATCGGACAACTCCATAATCGGTCCCACAAATTCATTCGGTACAATAATACGCAAGCTGATGATTGGCTCTTCAATGTGGTCAATGTGGCTAGGGTCAGGGAATTTGGAGGGGTTGTCAATCATCAAGGCTTCACCATTAGTGGTGAACACCTTGTAGATGACCGAGGGCATTGTGGCAATTAGTTCCTGTCCGTATTCCCGCTTCAATCGCTCCAGTGTGATTTCCATGTGCAACATACCCATAAATCCGAGGCGATAACCCCAACCGAGCGCCGCCGAGCTTTCCTTTTCATAGACAATCGAGGAATCGTTGAGCTGGAACTTTTCCAGAGACGCCGTCAGTTTTACGTAGTCATTGGTGTTGATGGGATAGACACCGCAGAAGACCATTGGCTGGGAACGGCGGAAGCCGGGAATAGCCTGGGTGTCGGGGAAGTCGGGGGAAATAATAGTATCCCCCACGTGGATACTGCCCACATTTTTGATGATGGCACCAACGTAACCGACTTCCCCCGCAGTGAGTTTCTCGCCAGGATTCAGCTGGGGCGTGAAATAGCCGACTTCGTCTACCTCATGAACCTGGGACGTGGACTTTATCATGATTTTATCGCCGTGTTTCAGAATACCGGAAAAGACCCGGATGTGTGGAATCACACCGCGGTAGGTATCATAAAAAGAGTCGAAGATGAGGCATTTAAGTGGCTCTTCGGTGTTGCCTTTTGGCGGCGGGACAAGGGTGACGATTGCTTCCAGTAAATCGGGAACGCCGGTGCCGTCTTTGGCAGAAATGAGCAAAGCCGACTTGCCGGGTAAACCCAGCGTGTCTTCCAGTTGCTGACGGCATTCGTCAATCATCGCATTCGGCAGGTCAATCTTGTTGATGACCGGGATGATTTCCAGACCAGCATCGATGGCGAGATAGGCATTGGCAATGGTCTGGGCTTCTACTCCCTGCGAGGCATCCACCAGCAGGATAGCCCCCTCGCAAGCCTTCAGACTGCGCGAGACCTCGTAGTTGAAATCCACATGCCCCGGCGTATCAATGAGGTTCAGGATGTACTCTTTGCCGTCCTGTGATTTATAAGGCATCCTCACGGACTTAGCCTTGATAGTAATGCCGCGCTCGCGCTCCAGTTCCATACTATCCAGCACCTGCGCGTTTTCCGTAGTGTGAAGCACACCGGTCAGTTCCAGAATGCGGTCAGCGAGGGTAGATTTGCCGTGGTCAATATGCGCGATGATACAAAAATTTCTGATGTTTTCCATTGCTAATTGAATGTTATCACGATGGAGGCAAAGGGGACAAGAAAAATAGGGATAACTGCCTGAATTCATTAAGCTGCCATCCCTGACAATATACCCCTCGCTGAGGCACAATCTGCCTTGTAGTGACCTGGAATAAAAGAAAGACAATTTTGGAAATAATAAAGAGCAGGAAGGCCACTATAAGCGGTCGTAATGACATCAGCAGTTGACTGACAACATCCAATACCATTCTATGTAGTTTCAGTCGGTTTACTGTCTGCCGATGTTCCTGATTGTGAGGTTGTTCCTCCGCCTACTCTCGAGCTAGGCTGGCCAAACTCTTCCTTTGATAGTGCTACGAATATGATAGCAAGAATACCCAGTATGCAGACATGAGGTGGGAAGAGCGCACAGATGGCACCTGCAAGCGCCAATCCCCAGACTTTCCTCTTAATGGCAAAGACACCACCGATTATAGCCACTATTCCAAGGATAAGAGCCAATACCCCGACAACCTCCCATCTCCAATGCCACATCATTCGATCGATAAAGTCGCCTCTCAAGAGAGCCCCTACTCCCACCAACACGGCAACCGCTCCAGCAATTATACTCAATATGCCACCGACTATCGGTTTCCACGTACAACACGGCTTATTGTGTGAAGTTGTTTCCACTTGGTACCCTCCATTTTAACGTTCCGCTACCACAGACGGTTACCAGAGTAAACACGTGACGACGGTATTTAAATTTGATAAAACTAACAAGCCCCGAGGTGCCTCATGCACCCATGGATGGTTCCCCTTCAGGTATTAGGTAGAGCCAGTGTCTTATTTACGTTTTCGCCTGACAACAAAAAACAATGCTACCAGAATGATAATGACTACTATACCTACCCAACTCACTAACGGCATTTGCCACCCCCAGTTTCAATATTTGTATTCCCTTACTCCCGTAGTCCAGAAACGAGGCGTGAAAGGTTCCTCTTACATATTGTTATGAGTTTAGTCCTACCTGCTAATTTTGTCAAGGCTGCGCATTGACTCATAATTAGTGTTACCAAGAAAGGGGTCGTTGCCTCAAAATTAGTGTTACCGAAGACCGAAGGAAAAAAGGGGGGTCAGGTGACACG
>JAPLHG010000008.1 GCA_026389745.1 Chloroflexota bacterium
CGCCTCAAGGTAGTCTCCAGTACTCTCGTAAGCCCGGGCGCGGCAGCCGCCACATACCCGTTTGTACTCACATATCCCACATTTTCCCTTAATTTCTGAAAGGTCCCTGAGGTGTTTGAACAAAGGTGAGTCAACCCAAATCTGGTTAAAAGGTTGCTTTTTCACATCGCCAGCTTCCACATCAAGATAACCACAGCCTTTTACCTTCCCCTGGTGGGAGATGAAACAGAAGCCCGTGCCAGCAAGGCAGCCGCGGGTGATAACGTTGGTTGAGTGGTGATGTCGAGCAGCGGGTATTACATCTCCGGGAGACAATATATCGTTTCCTTGGCCACCTTTTTGCTTTTGTCTTTGATTTACTACTCGCAAATAGTGTGGTGCATCAGTAGGCTTAAAGAATATCCTGTCTCCTAACTCCACTTGCTTGTCGTATATCCAGTTTAAGGTCTGCTCGTATTCCTGCGGGGAGAGCTCGACCGATTCCAGGCTTTTGCCCCGGCCCGTGGGGACTAGGAGAAATGGATGGAAGGCAACTGCTCCTACTTCGAGCGCCAGAGTTAAAAGTCTATCCAGATAAGTCACATTTAGCTTGGTTATGGTACAATTAATCTGGACTTCGATGCCTGTTTGGCGGGCGTTAGCAATGCCTGCCATCGCGTCTTCAAAGGCACCGGCTTTGCCCCGGAAATTATCCTGTAAATTAGCGAGGGGAAAGTCAAGACTAATGCCCAAGCGCGATATCGGGATGTCCTTCATTTGGGCTGCTGTCTTTAAAGTAACCAGAGTTCCGTTGGTGCCCATGACTACTCGCAGTCCTTTCGTCACTGCGTATCTCGCAATTTCAAATACATCTTTGCGGACAAGTGGCTCGCCTCCAGTAAGAATAATGATTGGCCGGCCTACCTTCAGTATCTGGTCAATAAGACGGTAACACTCTTCGGTGGTTAGTTCACCGCTATACTGGCTGTTATTTGCGGATGCCCGGCAATGAGCACAAAACAGATTGCAGCTTCTTGTTATCTCCCAAGCTATTAGTTGTAACTGGGGGGTGATGATATCTCCTTGCCTTCGGTTGCCTTCTATATCTGTATCTGTCATTTTCCCAGTCCAATCTCCTCGTCGCTGAGATAGCAGGCAGGGTCATCCGCCCAGACATCACCGAAGACCGCTTCGGCGCGTACCCGCAGATTGCCGTTACAAACGTCAAGATACTGGCAGCCGGCACAGCGTCCTCTGAGCAGCTTTTTACGATTTCTCAGTCCCTGAAGCAGCGGTTCGGAGGTGTCTGCCCATATATCGCCAAACTTCCTCTCCTGAACATTACCTAATCGGTAGTGCCACCAGAATTGGTCAGGATGAACATTCCCCTGGTCGTCAACGGAGCCTATTCTGATACCGGAGTTATTGCCACCATTCATTTTGAGCAAGCCCAGGATTTTGCTGGCACGCTGCGGGTCTTGCTTCTGTGCCCTGAGATAAAGATAGACTCCATCGGCATGGTTACCGACCGTAAGAATCTCCTTATGCAAGCCACGCTGATACATGTCCAAGGTACGCTCACAAATCAAATCTACGACCGACCTGGTCTGGGAGTGGTCAATATCCTCTTTCTGGAGACTGCTCCCTCGACCGGAGTAGGCAAGATGATAGAAACAGACCCGGTCTATTCCTTCATCCTCTGTCAGCCGTAGGATTGCCGGAATTTCCAGATAGTTAAAACGAGTTATGGTCAACCGCAGCGATACCCTGAGACCCAGGGTAACGCAATTTCTAATGCCATTAAGAGCCGCCTGATAGGCTCCCTTTTGACCTCTAAGGTAGTCATTGTTTGGCCCTATGCCGTCAAGGCTTATCCCTACCTCCGCAAACCCGATATCCTTAATGTGTTCGGCTACTCCCTTGGTAATCAAAGTCCCGTTAGTGGAGAGGGCAATTCTCAGTCCTTGCCGGCGAGCATAGTCTGCTAGCTCAAAAAAATCTTTCCTTAGTAGCGGCTCGCCGCCTGAGAACAGAACAACAGGTACTCCGAATTCGGCTAGGTCGTGAATGAATGTCTTGCCAGCGGCGGTATCCATTTCTCCCGGTGATTTATGAGTACCGGCGCTAGCATAGCAGTGAACGCAACTCAAATTACATTGCCTGGTACAATTCCAGACGACGACTGGCCTTGAAAGCTCCTGTGTCTGATTTAATGGCTTCTCTCTGTATCGGAGGCTATCACCGGGGCTGGTAGTGTCGCAAAGCAGACGAGAAATCGAAATCATTGTACAGCGTCCCCCTCTGACTCTCTTTGAATCCCGTTCCGGTATTGCTGGTGTGCTGCCACGAGAGAGACCAGGGCTTCATCTATGACCTGGTCCATCAATGGTATTGCTTCTAAAAAACGACCCGTACATGCCTCCCTCCTTTTCATCAGGTGAGTGGCTGCGTTCATAATCGGGTCACGGTGGAGGATAAAGGCTTCAACGGAATCAATAAGCGGAAGCCCTAGCTTGGCCAGCGTTTGCCCAAAGCCATGGCCGACGTCGCGGGCCATTACCATAGTTTCCTCTCGTCTTGAAGGTTCAGTGGCGTATTTGATAATAACCTGAAGCATGTTACGCCCAAGGTTAGCCAAATGTTGCTGTGAGTCTGTATCAAGCTTGTTGTACCATGCCTTGGCAGAAAGTGATGTTCTAGCAATCTCACGAAGTGGATTGACAGCATCCTCTAATTCAACAACCAGGTCTCTAATACCGACTGACTTTTGGTGGGAGCTCATAAATTTATGAAGGTCTGCTACCAGGTAGCGTCGATGACCACCCGGAGTTACGAACGCCTTTATCTTGCCTTCATCTGTCCACTGGCGCAGAGCTGTCTCGCTGACACGTAGAATCTGGCAGGCTTCGCTGATGCCGACAAAATCTCCCGTGCTCATTTATGAACGCTCCTTTTTAGAATTCGTAAGCTGGGAAGGTTATCAGGTTTCAGATTATCAGATCTACCGATAAATGTCAAATTCTACTAAATACTACATTAATAGTAAAAGTCCTTAGAATTTACTACCCGTAAAAGTACTTAATTTCTGATGAACAAACATACTATTTTTAACAAACCAAATTGGGTCCGGGAGATATATTGGGGTCGACTGTTAAGGACTCAAGACCAAAATGCCGGGGGAGTCATTGATCTTGATGGGATAGCTTACACTGTCCCTAGGTTTATCCGCCTCGAAATATTATGTTTCGGAAGTTATTCCTCAGGGGAAAAAGGGAACTTTGACTGTAAAAACTGGTATCCCTGGAGCGATTCGAACGCTCGACCCGCTGCTTAGAAGGTATATTGCTCTAAACGGTGTAGCACCAATAGTGGCAAGGCGAGCGAAACCTGTCCAGTTATCATCTCTTGAAGGACGTATTTTATTGTTTAGCCAAAATCGTGCTAATAAGACGATTAAAGCTCACATTAGCTTCTTTTGCTTGTATAAAAAGGTATCTATGGGTGGCTGGTAGTATACGAACTGTAAATTTCCCGGAAAAATTCTTACTTGAAAGGGGCTGGGGAATACTTTCGTTATTGGATTGCATGTCAGAGATAACATCTATGACTACATCCCGTATACCCTGCAGCGCAGCCTCTTGGGTATCAGCCAACCAACTTAGGCTGGGAAACTCGGCACACAAACCGACAAATTCCCCGTCTTCGTCAGACCAAGTGACCCTATAGGTATAGCGCTCTACTTCTGTCCGGACCTTTGCCCTAACTTTTGTCACCATAATGCTTTAGCTCCAATCGATTAATAGCTTTTAATACTTGCCCCACCTGGTATGCTTTTGCCTTCCCGTTATCGTCTTGTATATTTATCCTAGGGTCACCACGCCAAGGGGTCTTATATATCCGATGGCTTCCCTTCAACCGAGCTTCACCAAAGTAATGATCACATACCTTACATAGATCAGCGAATCTAACATGCTTCGGGTTCCTTTCCATTTGTTGAATTATATTGTCCGTGGAACTCACCTCTCTACTACAAATGGTATCAATATTGATACCATTTGTCAATAGGCTATCAACCATCCATCCATTTTATCCCCCCATTATATCGTTTGGGACTATTCTAACCCGCAATGAATAATATTACAAAGATATATTCCAAACAGTAGTTTTACACTCAAACTAGTACGTTTGTGTTAGTTTGCCTAAAACCTGTTTCGTGTGTAGAATGCCTACTGGTTACAACCCGTTTCATTCAGTCTATTAGCAAATTATTAGCAAAATCTCAGGCTTGTTTTGAGCGTGGTAATATTATCGATAAAACCCTAGTGTTCTTTTATCCACCGGGTGAGGTCTTCTTTAAGAAATACCCTTTTCTTGCCTATCTTGTGGGAAGGTAGTCCTTCTCTCATCAGTTTATAAAGAGTCTGGTGGCTAATCCCCAAAAACTCCTGAGCTTCTGTGAATGTGTAGTGTATTCTCTCTATTTCATCATCAGTTTTCTTCGACATACCCACGCTTACTCCTTACCAACCTTACTTTGAAACAATGGTAAAGATATAGTCTCTAATAGGCACATCTAGACAATAATAGACAATAATCGTATAATCACCACAAGCTGGCAGTTATTCCACTCAATCAACATAGAGTTATTGCAGAATGAAGAGCGGTAAGGGGAATTAGATGTCGATTGATGTAAAACCTTTACACGACTATATC
>JAPLHG010000022.1 GCA_026389745.1 Chloroflexota bacterium
AATGGAAAACCTTGCTAAACCTATTGTGAGTTTACACCTAATAAATCAAATTTACAAATGCGTGTAAGAGTCCATGACATATTGGACTTTTCAGGGGTGATGAAATGTTCTAAATAATACCGTAGAGCAGTAAGATTATTGATTCCACGGTGTGGTTTCTCTGTACTATACCAGAAGGTATTCCACTAGTTTCTCCCATAAAACATGAAGACAGACACTATCGTTTCGTGGTGTTTGAGCCAAATCTTTAGTTCAATTTCTGCTGCTCTAACAAATTATCGACATCTAATCTCTTTTTCAATCCTCTTAGCTAAGCACTTTACTAAATTGGTACAAAGTGGCAGCGAAAGTCACGATTGTCATCAATCCAATTACAGCGTAAGCCGAGGCAAACGCACTCCAAGTTAATCCGCCCTGGACCAGATCCCTCGTTACGTTAGAAGCATAACTCAATGGGTTGTAGTCAGAAACAACCTGCGCCCAAGTATCATTGATATCCCGATTATTATGATTGATTGGATTATCGCCACGAGGAGGTCGGTCATCAAACAGCCAAGCAAGATTGCTGCTCTGTTGACCGTCGTTCACAATCGACATGCCCAACTGGAATGAACCCGTAACGGCATTCAATACCAGGATCCCCCGGAGTTAAGTAGTTACCCCTGAAAAGTCGCTTTTTGCTTTTCTGACAGGCTTTATCAGTCGTGAGACAAGCCTAACTCATCGCAAAAAACAGTATTTTTCAGGGGACACTAAGTATGTGAATAAGTCTCAATTCTAACCGTGCTGAAAGCAAACTGCTCTACAGGTGTCAAATCATCCGGTATCAAAAACTCCTTTTTGAATTAAGACCTTAGACTTCTACTGCTCGAAATTTAATAAGTTTTCTCAAGCTCTACTATTGCTTTGATGACTCTGGCGTGGGAATTCCAGGAGACAGTATCGGAGGAGTCCCCGGTATTCCAATGAACTTCTTAACCCGCCTCTTAACCCGCCTCTTAACCCGCCTCTTAACCCGCCTCTTAGCCTCCTTCTTAGCCTTAATCAAAAGCTCCTTCCCCCCATATATCCGCTTCACGATTGCCTCCTATTTATTACTTCTCTCCCGTCCGCATGGTAAAATTAACCTAGTAGCAGTTGGGTAAGATAGATGACTGATGGAATCTTCTTTGAGTTCATAAGACCAAGTCTTCTTGAGGAGCGTAGTGAGAATCTTGATTGTGGTGCTCTTTACCATACTAGCCGGACCAAGAAACCCGAAGAATCCGTCATCTTCCACATTGAAGGAGATTCAGTCAAGCGCTCTTGTGCCGTCAGCGTAGACCTCTACGAGGTTTTCGATAGAAATAACATCTGACACGCTTTGCCCCTCCTTTAATCTCACGAACTGGAGGTTATGTATGGCCTAATGCCAACCCTCAAAACGTCTCCAACCAAAGGGCCATAGTTCAACAAAGGTACGCCGAGCCACTCATTCCCGAAAACGGTATGCATTGCTGCAACCAACAAAAGTATCCATTACAAATAGTAATGATACTATACCCGGAGTTATAAATAAACAGACACTATGTTTGGATCGTGTTGATTGCCCTAAAAAGGAGAGCCCTGTTCCGTGTTGCGCTTTAATTGAATGTGGGCTATTATTACATTAGCAGTCTCTTAGGGAGACTGCTAATGTTCAGCGAAGTGAGAGAGGAGTAGTAATATGGCAGTAAAACTGCAACCAATGGGTGACCGCCTCGTGGTGAAACCCATTCAGTCAGAAGAAAAAACCAAGAGCGGTATCTATATCCCGGACACCGCAAAAGAAAAACCACAGGAAGGTAAGGTCATCGCCGTGGGTCCCGGCAGAATGACCGAGGAAGGCAGGAGGATCAAGATTGACGGTGAAGAGCTTATCATCATGCGGGAAAGCGATATTCTCGCTAAGAAAACCAAGAAATAGACTCGTAGTTTACAGGAGGAAGAAATGGCAAAACAGATTATATTTGGTGAGGACGCTAGACGCGCCTTAAAGAAAGGCGTTGACACTCTGGCGGAAGCCGTCATGGTAACTCTTGGACCCAAGGGGCATTGTGTGGCTCTGGATAAGAAATGGGGCGCACCTTCGGTCATTGACGATGGCGTTACCATTGCCAAGGACATAGAGCTTCCAGACGCTTTTCAGAACATGGGGGCGCAACTTGTTAAAGAAGCCGCCAGCAAAACCAATGACCAATGTGGTGATGGCACCACCACTTCTACAGTGCTGGCGCACGCTATCATAACCCATGGCTTCAAGAACATTGCCGCCGGCGCAGAATCAATGGCACTCAAGAGAGGCATTGAGAAAGCCGTTGACACCATTATCGAAGAGCTTAAGAAAGCCTCCACCGAGGTTAAAGGTAAGGAGCAAATTGCTCAGGTGGCAACCATTACTGCTAAAGATAACAAAATCGGTGAACTGATTGCCGAGGTTATGGAAAAAGTCGGCAAAGATGGCGTCATCACCGTTGAAGAATCCAAGGGTATTTCCTATGAAACAGAATTTGTCGAGGGTATGCAGTTCGACCGCGGCTACGTCAGCGCCTATTTCATTACCAACGCGGATAAGATGGAATCGGTCATTGAAGACCCCTATATCTTGATTACCGATAAGAAGATTTCCGCTGTAGCTGACATCCTGCCGGCGCTGGAGAAAATTCTTCAGACTTCCAAGAACCTGCTCATC
>JAPLHG010000108.1 GCA_026389745.1 Chloroflexota bacterium
ACGTGTTATGGAAGACTGGCTCAGTGAACGGATGAGTACTCAAACAGTGAAATTTTATGGCAAGATATATGGTGGCGTCCCTGACTCTGACACTGAAGCCTGGCTACAGCTCCAGTTAGAAAAGATGAAAAAAGCTAGTGGTCTTGAAGAAACGACTACTACTACCACCACCGCAGGGCAATAGCAGAAATATAGATACTCATATCAAGCGATAAGATTAGGAAGATTAATTGATTAAAGTTCGGAATTTAACCAAATACTATGGTGAACGTCTGGCAGTAGATAGTATCAGCTTTGATGTTGGCGAGGGGGAAATTGTCGGACTTCTGGGACCCAGTGCCGCCGGGAAGACGAC
Organism: Chloroflexota bacterium; assembly: GCA_026389745.1. Lineage (GTDB taxonomy): Bacteria > Chloroflexota > Dehalococcoidia > Dehalococcoidales > Fen-1064 > Fen-1064. Next base: position 356 of record JAPLHG010000108.1, read on the forward strand.
CACAATGCGTATTCTCACCGGCTTCCTGATGCCAATTTGCGGTGATACATGTGACGTTAACCGCCTAAATCAGTCAAACAGTTACCTTTAATGTATCTGGAAGTGAGGCTGGTACTTATGTGGCATCTATTGGCACCCGTACCATAGCATTTGTGGTAAAATAATAACTAAAGATAATGGGCATGAGAAGATTGCAGTACGTTGGCGTAGATATTATTGAAATAGACCGTATTGGGAAACTCATCCAGCATTGGGGGGAGACTTTCCTGCAACGAGTCTATACTCCGTCAGAGTTGAAATTATATACGAATACGTCCTCACTAGCCGTACGATTTGCCGCTAAAGAAGCCGTCCTCAAAGCACTCGAGGCTTGTGATAAAGGCATCAGCTGGCAAGAAATTGAGGTTCTGGCAGAGTTTAACGGGAAACCCTTGGTCAACCTCTCGGGGAAGGCAAAGCAGCAAGCCAGCGAACTCGCTATCCGTGAGTTAAATATCAGTCTTTCCCACTCGAAAGATTATGCTGTCGCCTTTGTCGTTGGTGAAACAACCTGACTCTGTGGGGACCCCTTCCAGCAATTTCTGAGCAAGCGACCATCTATGGTGATAATTCGGTCAGCCACTTCTCTTAACGGTCGCGAAGTTCTTTCCTTTCCGAAGAGTGCCACCTCGGCATTCTGTCCGTTGTTCTTAACTGCCTGAATAGCGCCTACGTAATCACTATCCCCTGCTACCAGGATAGCAACGTCATAATTGCGCTTAAAACTATGCGTCAGCAAATCTGTGGCCAGCATAATATCGATACCTTTTTCGTAAGGTGGGGTTGATGGCCAGTTGTTATAGACCAAACGCCCCAAGCGTAATTCCGTATAAGGGACTGCCTGCACACTGGAGAAAAAAGCCTGTTGGTGGCGGTACCGCTCCGGCTCCTGTTTTAGTCCCACAATAGCATTGTAGTAATAAATTCTTACCAGACGCTTCTTCTCAATTAACTTTTGACAGAATCTGCCAATATCCAGGTCCGTCCGATTAAAAAACGCTTTGAGCGAATGATACAGATTACTGCCATCAATGAAAATCATTACCCTATCGTCTCTATCCACCGCATTGCCTTCCTTAAGTATATTTTATGTAAACTATTTCCTAGCACTTTGTATAGCCGCAGTTAGGACAGACAAAACAGCCTTCCTGATAAGCAAGCAGCCCTCCACAATCAGGGCATTGCCCGGCAATATTTCTTACCAGCCCGTAATCCTCTGACTTACTTACCATTTTACTTGGCTGAATTTTTTCTTTTTCACCTGTTTCGGTTTCGGAGTTAACATGCCTCTCCAGAACACTGGCGATAGCATCAGCACAGGAGAGCACTGATTTGCCCCCTTCCCATGCGATTGAAGGACAGCGAATGCCGCGCAATTGCTTAACAACGGCAGCGGCATCAACCCCTGCTCTTAATGCCAGAGAGATGAGGCGGCAAATTGACTCCAGTTGAGCCGAAGCACATCCGCCGGCCTTCCCTAATGTCGAGAACACCTCACATATCCCCGTGTCATCTGAGTTGACTGTTACATACAGCGAACCACAACCGGTATTGACTCTCTCCGTAATACCGGTAGTTCGCTTGGCCCGCTTCCTCGGCGTTATCTTAGTTTCTGATTTTCTCTCGGTCTCTGTCTTCTCTGCTTGGCCAATGCTCATTGGCTGTCCTTCGCGACTCCTGTCCCGATAGATGGTGATGCCTTTCAACCCCTTTTCATAAGCCAGTAAATAAACCTTGGCAACATCGTCTTTTGTAGCCTCATGAGGAAAGTTCACTGTTTTGGAAACAGCATTATCGGTAAACTTCTGAAATGCCGCCTGCATCTCAACATGCCATTCGGGACTGATTTCGTGGGCAGTAACAAATAATCTCTTTATGTCAGCCGGAATACCGGTCATATCACTCAAATGGGCACCACCTGCCAGACTCCTCATCAGTTCTTCAGAATAAAAACCTCGTTTTGTTGCAACCTCTTCAAAATAGGGATTGGCTTCTAGCATCTGAGCACCATCAAGAATATTGCGCGTGTAAACGAGGGCGAAAAGTGGCTCGATACCGCCGGAACAGCCAGCAATGATAGAGAGGGTGCCCGTGGGTGCGATAGTAGTCCTGGTAGCATTTCTAACCTTCAAGCCACCATTAGTATCATATTTGCTCCCCTTGAAGGCAGGAAACACGCCCCGTTCTACTGCTAACTCTGCCGAAGATTTGTTTGCCTCTGACTGGATGAATCCCATGACATCCTCAACGATTTCCAGGGCCCCATCCGAATTGTAAGGGATACCCAATTGAAGCAACATATCGGCAAAGCCCATTACTCCCAGTCCAATCCTCCTCGTCTTCTTGGTCATTTCATCTATTGCTGGAAGGGGGAATTTATTGACGCCAATGACGTTATCTAGGAACCTCGCCGCTATTTTGACTGTTTTTGCCAGTTTGGGATAGTCAATCTGGGTTTTGTTATTGGTTTTAATCAGCATTCTACTCAGATTTATGGAGCCGAGGTTACAGGACTCATAGGGAAGTAAAGGTTGTTCACCACAAGGATTGGTACTCTCAATTTTCCCAAGGTGAGGCGTGGAATTATCTTTATTGATGCGGTCGATGAAAACAATGCCCGGGTCCCCGGCCTTCCAAGCCATTCCTACAATCTTTTCAAAGACTTCTTTGGCATTCAATTGCCCGGCTACGTCTTTGGTATGTGGGTTTATCAGATTGTAATTACTGTCCGATTTCACCGCTTCCATGAACTCACTGGTTACTGCCACTGAGATATTAAAATTGGTCAGAACATTAGGGTCATTCTTGGCATTGATAAATTTGATGATGTCCGGGTGGTCAACACTCAGTATAGCCATATTGGCACCACGTCTCATTCCACCCTGCTTAATAACATCAGTAGCAGTGTCAAAGGCGCGCATAAAAGAGACAGGGCCACTAGCAACCCCACCGGTAGAGCCAACGCGGTCGCTCTCCGGTCTCAGCCTCGAGAAGGAGAAACCTGTCCCGCCACCGCTCTTGTGAATGAGCGCAGTATATTTCACCGCATCAAAGATAGACTCCATTGAATCTTCAATCGGCAGGACAAAACAAGCAGATAACTGCCCCAGTTCCCTGCCGGCGTTCATTAGTGTTGGGGAATTGGGCAAAAAATTCAGATTGGTCATCTGGCGGTAAAATTCCTCTTCCCATTTACCGACATCTGCCCTGGAGTCGTAGATCAACTCCGCCGAGGCAATCGCTTTAGCGACACGAAGGAACAATTGCTCCGGTGTCTCCATCGGTTGCCCGTTCTTATCTTTCCTTAAATATCTTTTCTCCAGAACGTGGAGCGCATTCTCGGTTAACTTAATATCAGTACTCAGTTTATTCTCCATCTCATTTTCCTTCATTATCTCCATCGTCGGTAGGGCCTCCCGTGGTTGAGCTGCTACTTCGGCATCCAGAAATTCCCTGACCAGGGTTAGTATCTCCGTCTCATTGGCGGTCACATGCTTTTCCCGATGGGGTGGCTTAGTCACCAACTCTTCCATGCCTGGTAGTGGCTGAGCTACATTCGCCTTATCAGATGCCAGTTTCTTCTCAAGTCGTTCAATAACCTGCAGAGTGAGTCTTTCCTTATGTTTCCTATCAGAAATACCCATTCTTTCGGCAGCGTCAAATGTAGCTTTGGCAATCTGGTTACGAGTCAGCTGGTTCAATTGTGACTGTCCGGGTTTGTTTCTGCTACTCATTTCCGCCTCCCTCTACCTCTTTTCGTCACAACTGGAATTCCACTCTCAGACAATAACGGTAATTGAGTAGAGGGTGGTGATACTCTGCCGCCTATTCCTGCCAGAGTATCCACTTCCTGCTTCAACCTGGTAATATCGGCAAATTCCCGGTAAACACTGGCAAAACGAATATAAGCAATATGGTCAAGGTTCTTCAGACTTTCCATTACCATATCACCAATGACAGAACTCGACACCTCCTGTTTTCCTTGATGGTATAACTCTGCCTCAATATCATCTGCCAGCTTCTCAATCACATGTGACGCTATGGGACGCTTTTCAAAAGCCTTCCGGATACCGTTCAACAATTTGCTTTTATCGAATAATTCCCTTCTCCTGTCTTTCTTGATGACATACAAGCCGCTCTTCTGTGTCCGCTCATAAGTGGTGAAACGACCATCACAACTCAAACATTGGCGACGACGGCGAATACCATCTTCTGTATCACGTGAATCTAATACTTTAGAGTCATTATAACTACAATGGGGACACTTCATATCCCACACCCCATTTTAACAGCATTTGAATCTACATTTTGTGGTGGGGATGGTATTAAACCACAATATCTTGTGGTTTGTCAAGCACTCAACAGACATAACTTTTGAGAATTCAATAAAAAATTTTGGTTTTTGTTGATTAAGGTATATACCAGTGATTCTACAACAGAGTTAGGCAATTGAGTCTTGCTTTTAACGAGGTGGATACACTTAATCCCATTCCAAGGATGAAGAGGCAAAATAAAAAGGAAAGAGGATAAAACTCCTCTCTCCTTAAAAATTACTTCCCCTCCGTCAAGCGGGAAAATAATTGGGGTGTTATTGGGTAGACCGGTGGTTGGTCTACCCAATAACACCTAACTAAAGAGTTCGGGCTGTCGGGTAATGAAACCCTAGCCTTCTCTCAGTCTCAAAGTATTATCGATTCCAAGAAGCATATGACGGCGCTTTGGCGACTTTTTGTGGTGCCGTTACAGGGGCTAGTGCGGGCATATGCCGCTGGGAATATTGAGCACGGCGCAGGAAGGCAGGTACGTCCAACTGCTCTTCGTTATCGCTCTTCAAGTCATTAAGATAGCCACTGATTTCTGCTTCGCTGATGGCATTTCCACCCATGGAGCTTGTCTGGAAACCAGTAGCAATAAGGGTAATCTTAATATCTTTGTCCATGCGGGTATCACGAACCACGCCGAAGATGATGTTCGCCTCGGGGTCAACAGCCTGTTTGATAATTTCAGCCGCTTCATTGACCTCAAAGAGTGACAGATTATCGCCACCGACGACCGACGACATTGAACAGAACGCCCTTAGCACCGGATACGGAAACATCTAGTAAGGGGCTCGCTAATGCACTCTTTGCCGCATCTACCGCGCGATTTTGGCCACTGCCCTTACCAATTGACATCCAGGCAGGACCAGCGTCCTTCATAATTGCCTTGATGTCAGCGAAGTCCAGGTTAATCATTCCTGGTACAGTGATGACCTGAGCAATTGCCTGTACACCATTGCACAGCACTTCGTCAGCCAACCTGAAGGCGGCATCAACACCAGTCTTCTGGTCGCAAAGGGTGAATAGCCGGTCGTTCGGGATGATAATCAGAGTATCGACCAGCGGCATCAAATTCTTGATACCCTCATCAGCTACCTGCGTTCGATGCGTGCCTTCAAAAGCGAATGGCTTGGTAACAACAGCGATAGTGAGGGCACCACTCTGCCTGGCAACCTCAGCTACAACAGAGGCAGCACCAGTACCAGTACCGCCACCCATTCCAGCGGTAACGAATACCATCTCAGCACCGTTAATAACTTCTCGGATTTCGTCACGGCACTCTTCAGCCGCTTTTTGACCAAGATGATGGTCACCACCAGCGCCCAGACCCCTTACCAGCTTTTCACCAAGCTGAATGCGGGTTGGGGCTTCGGTAATTGCCAGGGATTGAGCGTCTGTGTTCATGGCAATAAACTCTACGCCATCAACACCATCCCTGACCATACGAGTTACTGCGTTAGAACCACCACCGCCTAGACCGACTACTTTTATTCTAACCGGACTAGCGGAAAAACTTGACCTTGCCATTTGATTTATCCTCCTCAATTTTGATTAAATTTATTAATATATTTTTTAGTTTGGTGTTTGCTTACTGAATAGACTCTTGATGCGTGATACCAGATTAAGAATTCCAGTACTAAAACCACCAGTCTGTGTTTTGACAGTACCTTTGGGTTTTGTACCCCAGAGCAAGAGACCGACTGCAGTTGAATATGCCGGGTCAGTCAGTTGGTCACTGATGCCATAGACGTTTAGCGGTGTACCGACCCTCACCGGCATTTTTAGAACGTCTCTACCTAGGATATCGATGCCTGCTAGATTGGCGCTACCACCAGTGAGTACCAATCCACCAGGTACCAGCGCATCCTGCTCACCACGCGGTAGTTCCAGAATGATGAGTCTCAATATCTCCTCCATACGAGCGCGGATAATGTCACACAACCCCTGATAGGAAATATTGTGGCCGTTTTGAGCAATAGAATCATTGTCTGCTTTGCCTTCGTATACCGGGATAGCGGTGCCATACTTTTTCTTCATCTCTTCGGCAATTTCAAATGGCAACCCAAGCCCGATGGCAATATCCCTGGTCATCTGGTAACCGGCGACAGGTACAACAGCCGTATGCCAGATACTGCCATCCTTGAAGACGGAAATATCGGTCGTGCCGCCACCGATGTCAGCCATTATAACACCTACCTGTTTGTCATCCCCGGTCAGGACTGCTTCACTACTGGCTAACGCCTCGAAGACAAGGTCCTCGACATCAACCCCCACCCCACGGATGCATTTGACCAGGTTCTGAACTGAGGAAACAGCCGCAGTGATGACATGCGTTTCCGCATCCAGCTTGAAACCGTGCATCCCGACAGGATTCTGAACACCTTCTTGTCCATCGACCGCATAACTACGCGGGATGATGTGCAGAAGTCTTTGCTCAGCAGCCATTTTGAAGCTCTGAGCATTCTGCAATACCCTGCGCAAATCATCGGGGCGTACCAGACGGTCATTGCGCGTTACCGCAATCACACCCCGATTGTTCTGCCCGTTAATGTGGCGTCCGGTAACACCAACATAGGCAGAATCCACCCTGTAGCCACTGGACTGTTCCGCTCTCTTCACTGATTCACGGATAGTTTCCTTGGCTTCATTGATGTTGACTACCATCCCCTTGTGCATTCCCTTAGAAGGCACAACCCCAACCCCGGCGACGCGCATCCGGCCTGCATCGTCTACCTCAGCAATGAGAGTACAAACCTTGGTAGTACCAACATCGATTGCTGAAATCGTTTTTCTTTTGCCCATTGTTTGTTCCTCCTCGGTGAATTTTATTTTGTCCCTTTTGGGTAATTATCTTCTTAACTCTTAATTAAGAGAGAGACCCCTTGTTTTGAAATCAGGCATTTTACTTTTATTATGCCCTGTCGGTCCGTTGTTATCGATGCATTCCGCAATCCGCATGCGCGCACTACGACTGCGCGGGTTCAGTTCCAGTTCTTCTTCGGAGGGAGTGATTACTTTTTTGTTTATCAGTTTTAGACTTGCTTTATGTCCGCACTGACAGACAGGTATTCTTAGAGGACACAGGCAGTCTCGGGATTCACGTCGCATAAAGTGTTTGACAATACGGTCTTCTAGAGAGTGGTAGCTGATTACCACCAATCGACCGCCAAAACCGAGCAATTCAACGGTTTTTCTCAGGGCTTCTTCGAGATGCTCCAATTCCTGATTGACAGCAATACGTAGTGCCTGGAAGGTCTTCGTGGCGGGATGAATCCTGCCCCTTCTGCCACCAACTGCCTCTTCAACCACAGCGGCAAGTTGGAGAGTAGTCTCGATTGGTCTTGTCTGTACAATACAGCGGGCTATTCTATAACTGTTATCTTCTTCGCCGTAACTTCTGATTAGATTGGCTAAATCAACCTCGGAGTATGTATTTACGATATCAGCGGCGGTGATTTCTTGATTGGGATTGAAGCGCATATCCAGCACCGCTTCATGCTGGAAACTGAAACCACGCGGATCATCACTCAATTGCAAAGACGATAAGCCGAGGTCTAAAAGAATGCCATGAACGGGATAAAAATTATAACGATGACAAATATCATCCAGGTTTACGAAATTATCATTAACCAAAAGAGTGGAATTGGTAAAGCGTGAGAGACTGATAGTAGCGGTTCGGATTGCTTCGGGGTCAGCATCGATGCCCAGAAGTTGCCCACCCGGCGAGCTGTGTTCCAGGATTGCCATCGCATGCCCACCGCCACCCAGAGTACAATCGATATAGCGCCCTCCGGGTTGAACAGCAAGCGCTGTGATGACTTCCTTGAGCAATACTGGTTTGTGGGCGACCGATAACACCTTTCGGCTCCTTAATGTTTTTCAATGGTTTCAATGATTTGCCATGCCTGTGCAAGACTATTGGTTTTTTCCTCTTCCCACAATTGCTTATCCCATATCTCAAGGTAAGTATTGTCTCCCGCAATCACAACTTCCTCAGTAATGCCGGCATACTGTCTGAGAGGAGCAGGTAGAGCAATTCTGCTCTGCCCATCGAGATTCAGACGGAAGGCGGTAGAGAAAAGTGCCCGGTTCAATTTCCGCATTTTGCTTGATGCGATGGTACCGGTGGGTAAGCTTTCTGAAATTTTCCCCCATTCGGCAGGAGTGTAAGCAAAGATACATTTTTCAGGTCCCGGAACGAGTATAATGCCGTCCTTCAATTCTACACGGAACTTCGGAGGAACCGGCACTCTACCTTTATCATCTAGCTTGTAATCGTATTCGCCTAGAAACATTTCGACCCCTTGTTCACACCTTTCCCCACTAAATCCCAACATCTACCATTTTCGCACATAACATAATAATTGTCAATAGCGCAGGCACGATTTTTTTCGGTTTTTGAAGGTATATTTTCATTGGGTTGTTCTGTCAAGGAGAATCTTTCAAGCGAATGTCATTGCGAGGAGGATGCCTCAGGCGGACGAATGAAATAAGTTCCTCAGGAACGACGGGGCAATCTCTGGTTTCATATTGCAGCGGTTATCAGGAATAAGCCAGGCCGTTATTATCGCATAACGACCCGCCCCCAAGACCCCCCGCCCTAATAGGGCGGGGGCGTTATACAAGAAGAAGGGCGAAGGTCCTTCCTCTTCTGGAACTCCTACCCCGAATCACCCAGATTACAATTAATCTATTCATGTAACAAGCAAATGTAAACAGTACTTTTTTGCGCAATAAGTTTCACAAATGCCCGTATCTGTGATACAATAAAATCTCTGGTGAATGTAAAACTCACATAATTTTGGGACACATCTGGCAATGCAAATCTTTATTTTAACTCTTTTCCCGGAGATGTTTGAGGGTCCTTTTAACTGTGGTCTTTTTCAGAAAGCCGTAGAAAAGGGCGTGGTGAAAGTGGAGATTCGTAATATCCGCGATTATACTCACGATAAGCACCACACTACCGATGATGCTCCTTATGGCGGAGGCCCAGGAATGATCATAGAGGCTTTGCCTGTGATCAGGGCATAAAAACAGAGCTTTCTCAAAAAGATAATGTAAATAATGTACCTGTGATTTTGCTCACTCCCCGCGGTCGGCTTTTAACTCAGGAGATGTCCAAAGAGCTGACAAAGTACAGCCACCTGATTCTGATTTGCGGTCAGTATGAGGGAGTGGACGAAAGAGTTCACGAACATCTAGCCACTGATGAAATCAGCATCGGCGATTATGTTCTCAGCGGCGGTGAGTTAGCCGCTATGGTCGTCGTCAATGCGGTGGCGAGACTTTTGCCCGGCTTCGTCGGCTCACCGGAATCATTAATAACCGAATCTCACACCGATGGATTACTGGAATATCCCCAGTACACCCGTCCCCCGAAGTTCCGCAACTGGGAGATACCCGAAGTCCTCCTTTCCGGAAACCATGCCCAAATCGCTCAGTGGCGCCATGAACAATCTATTATTCGTACTTTGAAGTGCCGACCTGATATGATAAAGAAGGCTAACTAGTGCTGTGAAAAAACATGGTAAATTAAGATTATATCAACCACAGTAAAACAGGAGTTTGATAAAAATGAAAATCACCGAACTGACCGGCGTCAAACCGAATCCGAATGTCCCGGCTCTCTCACCCGGTGATACCGTCAAAATAGGTATCAAAGTCAAAGAGGGTGATAAGGAACGTATTCAGTCATTCCAGGGCGTCGTCATCCGAATACGAAATGGTGATGCCGGTGGCTCTTTCACCGTCAGGCGTGTTGCTTACGGCATAGGCGTAGAGCGTACCTTCCCCATGGCTTCTCCCCTTCTGGAAAAAGTACAGATCATCCGTCATGGTAAAGTACGCCGCGCCAAGCTTTATTACTTGCGTGGACTTAGTGCCAAGAAGGCCCGTATTAAGGAAAAGCGTTTCCCTAAGGAATTCGAGGAGGCATTGGTACCAACTCCGGAACCAGAGCAGACACCAGAGCAAACACCAGAGCAAACGCAGGCATAGCTAGCAGTCACCTGCGTAAGTCCCCATCCTAGAAGAGCCCCTTCTCCCTTGAGGGGAGAAGGTTAGGATGAGGGTGAAATTGTGATACCC
>JAPLHG010000118.1 GCA_026389745.1 Chloroflexota bacterium
CAACCCAGCCTGCCACACTGCGGCTATCCTCCATGCGCAATAAGAGACGCCCTTTGGATAGTTCCTTAGCCTTGGTAAGCTCCTCTTCGGGGACGCATTCTTTCAACAGAGCCAGTTGTTCCAGAATGGCAGAAATGCCGACTTTCAGGTTCTTCGGCTCTACACCAGCGTAAATCGTCAGTGCCCCTGTGTCATTAAAGTGGTCAAGATAACTGTGGATATTGTAAGCCAAGCCAAGCTTATCACGTACTTCCAGAAAGAGTCGACTGCTCATTCCCTCGCCTAAAATGACATTCATAAGGTCAAGAGTAAAACGTTTGGGGTGTTGAAGCGACAGTCCGGGGAGCGCCAGACACAGATGAGTTTGCTCAGTATCACGGTACTCCACTTTCAAGCGTGGGTTCTTCATTTCCTGATAATTCAGATAGTTCAGACGCTGTTCCCCGTTAGCCCAGTTACCGAGGACATCGCTCACTGCTTTTACTACTTCATCTTGTTGAATATTACCGGCAATACTGACCACGGTATTCTCAGGCGTGTACTCATGCGCTATAAAGTCGAGCATCTGCTCTCGTGTCACAGTTTCCACCGAACTACGATTGCCAGCCACATCTCTGCCCAAAGGATGGTCAGGCCAGAGAAGTTCGTCAATCAGCATGCCTACCAGTTGGTTAGGCAAATCCCGGCTCATGCAAATCTCCTCAATAATGACACACCGTTCCTTCTCAATATCTCCGGTCTCAAAACGGGAATGCAATATCATATCTGCCAGTACGTCCAGAGCCATGCGAAAATGGGGCTGAGCTACCTTGCACCAGTAGACAGTCAGTTCTTTATCAGTGCCACCATTGAGCACACCGCCGACTCCTTCAATCGCCGCAGAGATATCTTTGGAATGAGGCCTCTTTTCCGTACCTCTGAATAGCAGGTGTTCAATGAAATGTGAGATGCCCGCTTCGGTATCAAGCTCATAACGGGAGCCGACTCCTAGGTAGATACAGATGGAAACGGAGCGGGTATAAGGCATCGGACAGGTGATAATTCTTAAACCGCTCCCCAGTGTTACTTTCTGGTACAATTTACCACTCCTCTAATTTCAATTCTAAATGATGAATGGGGTTTGGTCAATCAAAATTAACACAGATGCACCTCATTTGTCTTTAGGTATTATTATGAGCACTAGCCGAGTACAAAGAATAAGTGCCTCCGAGCACTCGGATTTCGCAATAGTCAATAGTCTGAGAAAAATATCAGGGCTTGTTAGTGTTCTAAGTATCTCTGTATTGCCCACCAATCACATACGCCAATTGAAAATCTTAACAAGATAGGCTAGTTTGTGTCAACTTGATATACTGATTGTTCTACGTCAATAAGTGTTAAAGATGTTCTTCCTCCCCTTCTTATTTTGCCCCTTCACCCCTCAGGAAGAGATTTGGACATGGGGCACAATGTATTCCCCTACCCACACTCTGCACGATTGAACCCATTCGGGAATTTGACGCCTTGCTAGACTTACGGTAATCTATCTTCTAATTATTGTTTTTAGGTGAAAGCAGTGTCAATCATGATGCACGGATTAAAGAGCTTTAAGTTCATCTTTACACGGCGCACTCGGTGCGCTTAGGGGGGGAATGACACGCTTACTTAACCTATATTGCTGACACCATAACCAATTGTATTTCAGAGGCACCTCCCAAGCGGGGGTGCTCATTTTTTTATCAAGCAGGCAATGTGTAAATATGACAAGCCAAACGAATATCGAGACATTAGAAAGGAAAGAGGTTGATACAATTCCCAAGCTTATCCTCTGCGACTTCGACCAGTGGGCGGATGACACGGCAATGTGTATGAAGAAATTCGGTATCTGGCAGAAATACTCGTGGCGTAAATATTATGAAATTGTCAGGCACTTCTCTCTCGGACTTATCAGTCTCGGGCCGGAGCACGGCAAACAGCAGATGCTGGTCATCGGACGGGCAATGATGGCAAAACCGAAGCTAATGATGCTGGATGAGCCATCGCTGGGGCTGGCGCCATTACTGGTGGAGGAAATCTACAATATCATCAAGTGGTTTAATACCGAATCAAAGACTTCCGTGCTTTTGGTGGAGCAAAATGTTAGAATTGCCTTGAGCATCGCTCACTACGGCTATGTGATGGAGAACGGTCGGATCGTGCTGGACAGCACGGCGGATTTCCTCAAGAATAATGAGGACATCAAAGAGTTCTATGTGGGCTTATCAACCGTCGGCACAAAAAAGAGCTACTGTGAGGTAAAACACTACAAGAGGCGGAAACGATGGCTTTAAAAGCAGTTAGAAAAGATATCTATTTTGATGACGCGGAAACAAGACCTGTCAACGCGAGACATCTGTATCTGGAACGGAAACTGTGTCAGACAATCAAACACGCCTACAAGCACGCTCCCTCTGCCAGAGCGATTATGGACAAGGCAGGCGTCAAGCCGTCACACATCTGTACCATTAAAAGTCTGGTAAAACTGCCCATCACCAGAAAGTCTGACATCATCGAACTACAAAAAACAAAACCGCCATACGGCGGATTTCTAACAATACCGGCAGAAAAAGTTGAACGTGTGTTTATTTCCCCGGGACCCACTTATAAACCGATCCACTCTGCAAGTATCAAGTGGTTCACTCAATCATTCTGGGCGGCCGGGTTTAGGAGAGGCGACATTGTACTCAATACCTTCACCTACCACCTCTCCCCCGCCGGAATACTATTCCACGAAGCCCTGAGACACTGCGGGGCAACCGTAGTGGTGACCGGCACCGGCAACACCGAGATTCAACTGCAAACGATGCGCGACCTGAAAGTGAACGGGTTTGTAGGAACGCCCTCTTTCCTGACGACACTCATCAAAAAGGCCGAGGAAATGAGCTTGAACTTCCGCAATGATTTTGCGCTGGAACGCGCCTGGTTTACCGGCGAGATGCTCTCGCCTTCGGTACGAAAAACACTGGAAGAAGACTACGGCATCGATACGAGACAGGCTTACACCGTTACCGAACCGGGCGGCGCTATCGCCTACGAATGCGCACAGAAATCTGGTATGCACATATCGGACGACTATGTGCTGGAGATTGTCGACCCCGCTAGCGGCAAACAACTGAAACCCGGCGAGGTCGGGGAAATTGTCGTGACGCCAATCCACAACAAAGCGTGGGGGCTCATCCGTTTCGGCACCGGCGACCTGTCATCTTACACCACCGAGCATTGCCCGTGCGGGCGCACTTCTCACCGCCTAACCGGCATCCTGGGCAGAACCGGCGATACCATCAAAGTAAGAGGAGTGTTTGTGGTTGCCCAGCAGGTTGACGAGGCAATTCTGAGTTCCGGCGCTGTTTCCCGCTACCAGCTTGCCGTCACCCGCGCAGACCAGCGCGACGAACTGACTCTAAAAGCTGAAATGAAAGACGAGACCCTTGACCGGCAGAAACTAATGAATGACCTTAACGAAAAATTCCAGAGTGTCTGCCGCGTCAAGATTGACAGGATTGAATTCCTCAAGTCCGGCACCCTTCCGGAGAATCATCAGAGGATTGCGGACGAGAGGAAATGGGATTGAGTCTCCTATCATACTGAGCGAAGCGAGTGTATCTTGTTCCCTCATGACGAAATTCTTCACTTCGCCCAGAATC
>JAPLHG010000116.1:0-1206 GCA_026389745.1 Chloroflexota bacterium
ATGACCAACACCTATATCGAGCCACGGGATTGCTCTTTCGAAGATATGATTGCTGATATCAAAGAAGGTGTATATGCTAAAAATTGGTATGGCGGCACGACCAGTATGGAAATGTTCACTTTCTCTTCGGGCGAAACCTATATGATTCGCAACGGCAAAATCGCTGAAATGGTCAGGCCCGTAATACTCAGCGGCAATGTCTTCAATACCCTTATGAATATCGATGCCATCGGTAATGACCTGGATATGAATGAAGGTGGTGGCTGTGGTAAAGGTGGGCAGTCCCCTCTGCCAGTCAGTAATGGCAGTCCGCACATTAGAATTCAAAAATGTTTGGTGGGAGGTAAGTAGTTGGAAAAGCTTCTTGCCCTTGCCCAAAAAGTCGCTGAAGAGGCTGAGGTTTTCACAATCTCAAGTGAAGTAACGCCGGTTCAATTCGAGTCTAATCGACTAAAACACATCCAGAACAAGCAGAGCGAGACAGTGGCTCTGCGTATCATCAAGAATGGCAGGATTGGCTATGCTACCACCACCGCACTGGAGAACAGAGCAGAACTGGTTGATAATGCGGTGGCAACCGCCGAGTTCGGAAGTCAGGCGGAATTCCAATTTCCTTCTCTGCAGAAATATCCCAAAGTTGAAACCTTTGACCACACAGTGGAATCAGTCACGCTCGAGCAAATGACACGGCTTGGGGAAGAGCTTATTTCCAGAGTCATAAAACATACTCCTGAAGTGATGTGCGAAGCCGGTGTTACCAAGGCAACCTCTACCTGTAGCATCATCAACTCCAGAGGCGGTCAGACAAGCTATCGACAGAGTACCTTCGGATTGAGTATTGAGGGGTCGTTGATTCGCGGAACCGATCAGATGAGATGGCAAAAACCGTCATACGACAGCTCGAACTGGCAAAACGCCAGGCAGAAGTGCCAACACGACCAATGCCGGTTATTTTTACTCCGGACGGGGTTGCCAGTTCCTTAATTATGCCGCTAATGTCAGCATTCAACGGCAAGACCGTTCTTGAGGGGGCTTCTCCAATCGGCGATAAATTGGGCAAAGAAGTCTTTGATAAAAAATTAAACCTGCGGGATGACCCCACAATACCATACTGCACCGGGAGTTGCCCCTGTGATGATGAGGCAGTGCCGTGCCAGCTCACCCCGCTCATAACTAATGGGAAGGTTAATAACTTCCTGTATGACT
>JAPLHG010000116.1:1217-5194 GCA_026389745.1 Chloroflexota bacterium
CACCGGCAATGGACATCGCCAGGGCGGTTTACCAACGCCTTCGCCCCACGCTTTTGTTATCACTTCGGGTAACACCAGCTTTGATGATATGGTTAAAAGCGTAGAGGAAGGATTGGTTGTTGAACAACTTATGGGTGCCGGTCAAGGTAACATGCTCGGGGGTGACTTCAGCGGCAATGTCTTGCTGGGCTTCAAGGTAGAAAAAGGCAAAATTGTTGGCAGGGTTAAAGATACTATGGTATCGGGGAATACCTATCAACTCCTGAAGGATATTGCCGCTATCGGTAGTGATGTCAAATGGGTTAATGGCGTTCTCAATACACCGTCTCTCCTGTGTAATAATGTTTCGGTCACCAGCCGGTAAGACTCTCCCGGGGGCCGTTAGTAAAAGGCACTTCCTGCAGTAAACCCTTTCCTGATTGAACAAATTGAACAAATTGTATTAGAATTAGTCTTGTACAGAAATTATATTGACGAAAACAGGTATAAGTTAATGAAGAAACTGGTTAAACTCTTTGCCAAACCGAAACTCAATGCGCCGGTGATGTTAGCCGCATGGCCAGGCATCGGCAATGTAGCAATCGTCGTCGCTAATTATTTACTGGACAAACTCGACTTCAAAGACCTGGCTGAGATTGATGCCAGTTACTTCTTTGACCCCATCGGTGTGCTTGCTAGAGAGCACATCATTGAGACACCTCAATTTCCACAGAGTCGGTTTTACTACTGGAAAAATAAGAAGGGTAAAAACGACCTAATCATCTTCGTTGGTGATGACCAGCCGGATTCTAAAATCTATGATTTTGCAGGTTGTGTTCTTGATTTTGCAGGCGCTTTTGGAGTAAAGCGGATTTATACCTGTGCCGCCGCTATGACTAATATTCACTTCACAGAACAACCCCGAGTCTGGGCTGTCGGCACCAACAAACAACTGGTGGAAGAGCTGAGAAAGTATGAGTTACTGCAAAAGGGAAGTATCCAGATTGCCGGTTTAAATGGACTGCTTCTCGGACTGGCTAAGGAGAGAGATTTCGATGGGGTGTGCCTGATGGCAGAGGTGCCGACGCAGACCTCGCGAATGGAGAATCCGATGGCGGCACTGGCGATACTGAAGGTTTTTGCCCGATTGCTAAGTATTGAAATTGACACCAATGAGCTGGCGGAAGGCGCTAAAGAAACAATGGAACAGATAAAACAAGCAACTGCCATTGCTATGGGCGAATATATTGAGCACTTCACCCAACCCATCTGGGAACAGGATAACGGAGAGGAAGGTGAAGAGGGTGAAGATGAGGGAAATATCGGAGAAGAAAATTGAGATACGGGATGCTTAGTTGCTAGCTAAAGGGTTCATTGCCGAAATGGCTGACATCCATAGACCGCTGGTGAACTCATATCTGGCGGACTTATCTCAAATGGCACCTGAAGATTTGAGCGACTACGACCAGACATGGAAAACGATTGACTTAAAACGTCGCCGTGAGATAATTACCAGACTGATTGAACTTGCCGCGGATAGTGCGGAACTGGATTTCGACCTTATCTTTAAGAAGTGCCTTACAGACCCTGACGCCGACATAAGAAGCGAGGCAATTGAAGGACTCTGGGAAAACGAAGACCCGTCACTGATTCCATCTTTCATCGACCTGCTGAATACCGACCCCTCTGAAAAAGTACAGGCATCTGCGGCAATAATGCTGGGTAGATTTGCTCTAATGGCTGAACTTGGCACAATAGGTCCTCGTAATGGGAATCTGGTCGGGCAAGTATTGCTCGCTGTAATTGATGATAATAGTAAGGCAGTCGAGGTGCGACGTCGTGCCCTGGAAGCCGTAGCGATATTGAGCACCCAGCAGGTAAAAGAAACCATCAAGAATGCCTATAAAAGTCGTGATGAAAGACTGATGGTCAGTGCTATCTATGCGATGGGTAGAAACTGTGACCCCAACTGGATGCCTCTATTGCTGAAGGAACTCGATAACCATGATGCGGAAATACGATATGAAGCAGTATCTGCCTGCGGCGAAATGGGTACAGAAGAGATTGTATCTTACCTGCTCCCTCTGGCTAACGACCCTGACCTGGATGTGTGTCTGGCTACCATAGAGGCACTGGGTAAAATTGGTGGCAACAAAGCCAAAAGATACCTGCACGAGAATTCAACTGATTCCAGCGAGGCAATCCGAGATGCGATTGAACAAGCACTCGCTGAGATAGAGTTGCAGGATGATGTGACTCTTTCCCAAATGTCGCTGCCACCCAGAGGTCATAATGATAAAGGGGAATAAGGTCATAATTCGCCCAAAAAAACTTTCTGATGCGGAAAACGATTACAGATGGCAGACTGATACAGAGCTATCAGTACTGGATGCCATGCCACCACTCGCACTCTCCTTTAAAGATTTCCTTAATAAATACGTCAATCTGCTGAGACACCCTCTGTGTGACCGCATTATTTTTGCAGTGGAAACTCCGGAAGGGAAACACATCGGGAACTGCGTTTACTACAATATCGATAAAACCAAGGGTGAAACCGAGATTGGTATTGTGATTGGTGACCGGGACTACTGGAATCAGGGATATGGCACCGATACCATTACTGCTCTGATTGACTATCTATTTCGGCACTTAGAATTCAGGCGCATCCATCTCAAGACCCTAGAAACAAATACCCGCGCACAAAGGTGTTTTCAGAAGTGCAACTTGACACCTTACGGACATCTGGGGCGTGATGGTTATCAATTTCTGTTAATGGAAATACTGCGTTCCAAATGGCAGGAATCACTTAAGCGCTAAGATTGTTCGGCAAAGGCATTTTCCAGTGCTAGCTTATCCATCTCAAGCTGTACAGGCATGGGATAATCACCGGTGAAGCAAGCGGTACAGAAGATGTCTCTGGGGAGTTTCACTGATTGAATCAAGCCATCAAGACTCATATACCCCAGAGAATCAGCCCCGATAAAGTCTCTGATTTCAGGGATAGTCTTGTGAGCCGCGATGAGTTCCCGCCTGGTAGCCATATCTACTCCGAAGAAACAGGGGTAGCGAATCGGTGGGGCACAAATGCGCATATGAACTTCTTTAGCCCCCGCTCGCCTCAGTAAATTGACTACTTTGGGAGTGGTGGTGCCGCGGACAATGCTGTCATCTACCACCACCAGTCGTTGTCCCTTGAGCATTTGAGGTAGGGGATTGAACTTTAGCTTAACACCAAGGTCTCTGATGCGCTGGTCAGGAGCAATGAAAGTACGGCCTACGTAACGGTTCTTGAGTAGTCCTTCACAGAAGGGTTTATTTGCTTGCTGAGCATAACCAAGTCCGGCAGCAGTTGCCGAGTCAGGCACACTCATTACCATATCCACATCCACCGGGTGTTCGACTGCCAGTCTGGCACCCATTGCTTGTCTCGCAGGATAGATTAATTGTTCGTTAATGATACTATCCGGTCGGGCAAAGTAGATGAATTCAAAGATACACAATGCCCGCCGATGAATTGGCTCCCGAAAACTTTCTACACCATTATGGTTAATGCGGAGAATCTCTCCTGGCTCAATCGCTCTGATAAGATTGGCTCCAATGTGGTCAAGGGCACAGCTTTCCGAGGCAATTACCCAACCGCCATTTAACGACCCCAAACACAGAGGACGCACTCCCCAATGGTCGCGCACGGCATATAAAGTATCGTTGGTGAGTAATGCCAGTGAATACGCACCTTGAAGCCGGTGCATGGCATATCTAATACGTTCAATCCAGTCTCCAGTGGGAGCAGAAAGGATGAGATTGGCAATCACTTCCGTATCCGTAGAGGTGCGGAAGGTGTAACCCTGTTCGCAAAGCTCCATGTGCAGATGCTCGGCGTTAATAATATTACCGTTATGAGCAATCGCCAGAGTATCAGCACCGCTACCCAACAACATGGGCTGGATATTGATTCTACGGCTGGAACCGGTGGTAGAGTAACGATTATGGCCGATGGC